>NZ_WQMP01000034.1:0-8578 GCF_013366855.1 Wolbachia endosymbiont of Madathamugadia hiepei | reverse complement strand
TTTCAGCTTGAAAATCAGAAGTTTTAAAAAGACGTGAGGTGCACATAGTGCAAAAATTTAAACATGAAACGCCAAATACACTAAGTTTTTTGTCATTAACCTGCACAGATTGCGAAGATAAACAAATAGCTTCAGTATCATTATAAGGGTAACGGCGAAGGTTATCAAGTAGTTTTTTTGTTTCTATTAGGTAACATGGATAAGCCCAAACGCCATCATGTCTTTAGGAAAGTTTGCTAATGGAGGCTCTTAAGTTGACGCCATTGGCTAAAACTGCTCATGAAATTTGTACTCCTTGCCTTGCAGAAGATTTGCAATATTTTTGTGGTGCTTTAAAAAAACTAATACTGCTACGATCAATAGAGTAAAAAATAAGTCTTTTTGAAAAAAAAGAGATATCGCAACAGCTGCTGCAGTGGCTGCTAAGGAGGCAAGAGAGGAGTATCGAAAGATAGAAAATACTGCTAGCCAAACAAATATAAACACTAATGCCATATGAATACTAAGTGCTATCAAAATCCCCAAAGTTGTTGCAACTCCTTTCCCTCCACTGAATTTTAACCATACAGGAAACATATGCCCTAGAACTGCTAACATTGCGGATGCGCATATGTAAAAACTACCACTACTAAAAAATTGTTGCGCTATATGAATCGCGATGAACCCCTTCAAGGAGTCCAGAAACAGTGCCAGAGCAGCAAGTCTTTTATTCCCTGTTCTTGCAACATTTGTAGCACCGATGTTTCCAGAACCTACTTCTCTTAAATTTATTCCTTTTATCCTTGTAATGATTAAGCTAAGCGGTATTGAACCCAACACGTGGGATAATATAAGAACTATACACTTCTCCATCGTAACAAAAATCTAGCTAATCTTGTTATTTCTCAGCCTTCCCAGGTAGCATTGAACTTCATCGTTAATCTTACTACTAAACAGTATAAGTGCTGTCATGTTGATGAGAGCTAAACAAGAGAATAAAGTTCCACCGATATTGGCAATAGTCATTATATCCTTAGAAAGACAAGAGAAAAACGCCACAATTATTACCGCTATGCGATATATAGCTATACTCTTTGCACCAAACAAATATAGCCATCCCATCTCACAGCAATACACAAACGAAATCACCGAAGAAAACGCAAACAAAGGTGCAGCTATTATCAAAAGTATAGGAAACCAAGAAGAAACTGTTTCAAATGCCTTTTGAGTAATCAATATTCCTTCGCCAACGCCAGTCTGATACGCACCTGTTATAACTATTGTTATCCCTGTCAAACAACAGATTAACATTGTATCAAAGCATGGCTCTATCATTGCAACTAGGCCAGTTCTAACCGGCTCTTCATCTTTAGCTACTGCATGTGTAATTGAAGCAGAACCAACACCCGCTTCGCTGGCAAAAATTGCTCTTTGAATCCCAGCAACGAATGCCCCAACTACTCCTCCACCAACGGCATTGAAATCTATCATATTTGAAAATAATATTTTAAATGCATTGCTAAAGTTGTGAATATTAAACGCGATTATAATGACACAACTAAAAATATATATGAGTGACATAATAGGCACCAGCGCGGAAGATACTCTGGCTATTCTCTTAATTCCACCTATGATTACCATAGCAAGTAATGCAGAAATTATAGAAGAAAGAAACCAAGGATGACTATCCACCCAATTTGAATAACCAGATAATATTGAAACCATTTGGTTAGTTTGAAACGCTACACTTCCACCAAGACCTGATAAGACAAAAAACACTGCATATACCGCAGCCAACACAATACCAAGTTTCTTAAATCCACATTCCTCTAGCCCATTTTTTATGTATTGAAAGGGACCACTAAATAATTGCTCCTGACCTTCTGTTCTGTGCCTGAACGCTAAAGTCACTTCAGCGAATTTTGCTGACATACCAAAAAAGCCTGTAATCATCATCCAAGGCACCGCTCCTGGTCCTCCCATTGAAACTGCAATTGCAACACCGGCAACAGTTCCAAGGCCAACCGTACTTGAAAGTGCTGTTACAAATGCCTGAAAATGCGTAATATGGCCATCGTGATGATTTGTGTCATATTTTCCACACAAAATAGCAAATGCATGCTTAAACATCCTTATGTTGAGAAATTTAAAACGCAATGTCAGAAATACGTAACCGAACGCTAGCAAAAGAATTATAAATGGCACGTAGAAGATCTTGAAAAACAACACCTCATTCATGAAATTGTTTATTCCACTTAACACAGCGCCATAGCTTTCGTAAAAACCCGAAGCAGCGTACGCATTATTAAACAATAGGCAAAATAATACCGCACAAAGCAATCTATAAATCATGTTTAATACCTTTTAGAATTGTAATAATAATCTATTGTGTTCGAGACTCCCCTTCTCAGTAGATATATTGCAACAGTATTTGGAATCATAAGACACATAAACAAACTGTCGCCTAAACAAGATATAAATTCTATATTTTTTGACATACAACTGATATACACCGAACCCACTATAAGAACTGGGAACAATATCAGTACTTTTTTGCTACCAAATAAGTACAGCAAGGCAACTTCACAGTAGTAACAATAAGCTATTATCGTGGAAAATGCAAAGGAAAACATTATCAGCGGGAGAGCTAACTTGCTAAATAAAGGCAAGGCTGTTGAAAATGCCGAGCTAACCAATGTAATATCGCCCACGTTATCAGTACTATGCATACCAGTGATAATTATTACAATGCCAGTCAAAAATGAGACTAATATTGTGTCTACAAATGGTGCAATCATTGCAACACTTCCAACCTTAATTGGGTCTTCCTCTTTCACAGCTGAATGTGCTATGGCTGCTGTTCCGGTACCTGCTTCGTTAGCAAACACTGATCTTCTAACTCCGGCTATTAATCCACTCAGTACCCCACCTCCTACGGCTGATTTGTTAAAGATATCTTGAAATATTATAGATAGAGCATTCAGCAGATTATTTCCGTTTACACAGATTAAATACACACACATACCTATATACAACACTATCATAATTGGTGCTAAACCCGTTGAAACGAAAGCAATTCGTTTTATTCCTCCCAGTATTACAACCAAGACAAGCAGCGATATAATAATAGACGCGTTATGTTCAAAGAGGTTATTTGATAATGCCGCAATTTGATTTGCTTGAAATGGTATGCCACCCAAAATCATCGCAATAAGTAACATAATTGCATAAGTGAATGCAAGAAACTTACCAGTCCTGACAAATCCAATCTTAGCAAGTCCGTACTTCATGTAATAAAAAGCCCCGCCAGTTGAGTTTTCAGAGCGATAATTGAATGCAAGCACCACTTCGGCAAATTTTATCGACATGCCAAATATTCCAGTAATTATCATCCAAAAAATTGCACTTGGGCCCCCTATTGTGATAGCTATAGCAACTCCTGATATTGTCCCAAGACCAACCGTTCCTGAAATTACTGTTGCAAACGCTTGAATATGAGTGATTATGCCGTCGTTATGATTACATCTTAGGTTGAATAGCGTTTGTATTCCATGCTTGAATAACCTAAAGTTAGTAAATTTGAACCGAACCGTACAAAAAACTCCAGTTGCAATTACCCAAATAATTATAAATGGAATGTTAAATATCTTTACGTACAGAAATGAATTTAATAGTTCACTTATTTTTATAACCATGCTACTCACTACTTTTTATTACGATTTTTAGCTAACGAGCTTTATACGTGTAATATATATATAGCCCGGTGCTTACTGGAATAGTCAGTGTATATATTACACCTAGAATTGGCAGAGTAATCCAAGGCTTACTAACAAAGAATACGATAAATACTCCAAAGAGCGATACAAATATATAAGATAGGCTCCTGGGAATATAAATGTACTTTGCAGAGAAAGTTGGAATATGGCCGACCGAAAAAAATGAAATAGCTAAAAAGTAACAAGCTGTATTTCTTATGTTAAAAAATTGCTCCATAAAAAGTAAGTATTCACTTTCATGAGATTGAAAGGTAATGATTATTGGCAATAAGGAAAGCAAAGCACATATCGGTGCTGGAACACCAGAAAAGAAGAATTTTTCCCAGTCAAGTTGTTCTGCATTCAACGATACATTAAACCTTGCAAGCCTTATCGAAATGCAGATAACATATATCATTACTAATATCCACCCTATAACTTTGATTTCCTTTAACTTCCAAAAATATAAAAGAAAAGCAGGTGCCGCACCAAAATTTAGAAAATCTGCAAAAGAATCAAGCTGTGCTCCAAAATCACTAGTTGATTTTAGAATTCTGGCTATTCTGCCATCCATTCCATCTATAATTGCTGCAATGATAACAAAAATTACTGCAAACTCCCACTGTGCATTAAATGTAAATTTAAGCGAAGTAAGACCAGAGCATAAACCCAATAAAGTTATAAAATTGGGGAATAACTTGGCAACAGGTAAAGACCTACTGTTACTGCCATTACTGCTCATATGACATCAAAAATAAGCTTTTCTTTAGCACTTTCCTTATTCAAATTTGCTATAATTGTTTCACCACCAACAACAGTTTGTCCTTCTGAGACTCTTATTTCTATATCAGCAGGGATGTAAATATTTACCCTACTGCCAAACCTTATAATTCCAAACCTTTCACCTGCTTTTACGTTTTGAGACACTCTTAAATTACAAACGATACGACGTGCAATTAATCCAGCTATTTGCTCTACAATAATTTCTTTCCCCTTTTCATACTCAATCACAATAACCTGCTTTTCGTTTTCGTTACTAGACCTATTGCTCATTGCAGACACAAACTTGCCTTTCTTATAGTGCATTTCCTTTACTGTACCAGATATTGGTATACGATTTACATGCACGTCCAAAACACTCAAGAATATGCTAACAAGCGTGAATTTCTTCTCTTCTTCGTCTTCTGCTGATAAAGGGTAACTCACTTCTTCAATTTTCGAAATCACACCATCTGCAGGGCTTAGTACAAGGTCTTTATTGCCTGGAACAACCCTTGCTGGATCACGAAAGAAATAAGTGCACAATAACGTTGGAAACAAGCATGTAACGCCAAAACCCCAAGATATAGAGAATGCTATACATGTTACTATAAAAGAAATCACTATAAACAAATAACCTTCCTTGTTCATATTAGGTAAACTAAAACACATAATCTTAATAACAATAATCTGTTATTAACAACTTATCATTTATCACTCCTCATGGGAAGTTTTTTTTAACTGCTTCAAAAAGCTTTTTGATACGAGGTAATATTGCAAATTGTTATATTGTAGCCAAAGCAGCTTAGGTTTATCGAAGATTTGATATCATGCTCTTCATTAGCAGAATCTATGCGAAGATACTGCGGCGGTACGACGATTGTACCCAACACAACTTCAGCTAAATTAGAAAACTGATTCTTCTAAAAGCTGCTCGCTTTCTTCTTCCATCGCAATAGAGTTACCGTGATTTCTAAGTAAATCTCTGATTTTGGTTTCTATTTCATTGCTAACTTCTTTGTTTGTCTTGAGGTAATTTTTTACATTCTCCCTTCCTTGCCCAAGACGTGTGTCATTGTATGAATAATAAGCACCTGCTTTTTCAAGCACACCAAGTTTTGCTCCTATATCTATCATCTCTCCGAGTTTTGATATACCTTCATTGTACATTATATCAAACTTTGCTTCTCTAAATGGAGGAGCGACTTTATTTTTTACAACTTTAACTCTCGTTTCATTGCCCGTGATATTCTCTTTATCCTTTATTGCACCGATTTTTCTTATATCAAGCCTTATAGAAGTGTAAAATTTCAACGCATTCCCACCGGTAGTAGTTTCAGGGTTTCCATACACTACTCCTATTTTCATACGGATTTGATTAATAAATATCAGTATACAGTTCGCTTTTGAAACTGCGGAAGTTAGTTTCCTGAGCCCATGGCTTAGAAGTCTCGCTTGCAATCCCATGTGCTGATCACCCATATCTCCTTCAATTTCAGCTCTTGGAGTTAATGCTGCAACAGAGTCAACAACTATCACATCAACTGCACCAGAACACACTAAATACTCAACGATATGTAACGCTTGTTCTCCAGTGTCTGGTTGCGAGATTACCAAATCATCAGTGTTTACTCCAAGTTTACGGGCATATATAACATCCAATGCGTGCTCTGCATCGATAAATGCACATAATCCCCCTTTCTTCTGAGCTTCAGCAATTACATGCAAAGCAAGAGTGGTTTTACCTGAACTCTCAGGACCAAATATCTCAATTATACGTCCTTTTGGCAATCCCCCAACACCTAGGGCTGAATCAAGCGCAATTGACCCTGTGGATATTGTATCTATCTTCTCTACAGGATTCTGCTTTAGCTTCATTATAGCGCCTTTACCGAATGCTTTTTCAATTTGGCTTATTGCGTTATCTAGCACTCTTTGCTTATCATTATTTTTTTCTTCTGGGTTGCTTGCCATAGGTCATTTATTAATTTGTATAAATTCCATGATAATTGAACATGAACAACCTGCCAAGGGTTTTTTAATAACGAAAAATGTTGACGCTTTAAAAACAAAAAAACTACTTGACAACCTTCGTCGTTACCCTTAATTATATTATTTGAGCTATTCATTTAGCTTCAATCTGTGCAGATTAAACGACGAAAGTATCACGGTTGGCGTCTTATGTTTAATTTTTTGCACTATGTGCGCCTCATGTCTTTATTAATTTCACCTAGATTTCTAGGTTTTTGCCTATACAAGCTGAAACGCGCTTATAAGTCGTTTAAGACAGTATAGTGCGCCAATTTGCAGGATTAGAGAGTGAGCAACTTCTATCACGGGGTTTCTTTTGTCTTTTTTTCTCCCTAGTAAATTTCTTAACGCTTAAGTCAAGGTTAGTTGTAGTTTAAAAGCAGCTAAATTGCAGCGTTTAAGGCTAAAAAGATGCCAATATTTTTGAACAGGTATTGACCAGGGTTTCTTTTGCTTTTTTCTTCATTTAGTAAATTTCTTAAATATTTATTACTAAAATAGTATCCCGGATGAGCTACTTGGATGACACCCCGAAGATTCAAAAAACCGTCATTCCGCTACGTGTTAGCGGTTTCAAGTATTCTGCGGTTGCGTTTCTCCTAAAAATTCCTCATCATAATGCAAGAGATCTAATAAAAGCCGTATTATCTTCTTGCAGCATTAAGTGTATGTTTTTTGCTATTTTTTCTACTAAGTGGGTGGCGTTGTCGAAATTTGCAAATTTGGACAATACGTAATTCGCTAGATCTCTTTGATCATTGGGCCTGCCTATTCCAAATCTCAGGCGCCAATAATCATTACCAATAAAACTGTCTATAGACTTAAGTCCATTATGTCCAGCAGAGCTGCCACCCTTCTTTATTTTTATTCTTCCGAGTTCTAGATCAGCATCATCATGTATAATAATGATATTATCTAGCGAAAATTTGTAAAAGTTTCGTATTTTTGCAACAGGAATGCCAGATTTATTCATAAATGAATAAGGCTTTAGCAATATAGTTTTACTTTCATTAATTATGCCAGAGGTTATCAGGTCATCAGCTTTTTTAGAGAACGGCTGAAAATTCCAACACTTGCAAATTGCATCAACAATGATGAAGCCAATATTGTGATAAGTTAGCTCATATTGGCTACCTGGATTACCAAGCCCAACTAGCAGATACACTATTCCTCTTTCTCCGCTTGAAGTTCTTCAACGTTACTATCAGCAGCAGAGATTGTAACAACAGTGAAGTTTTCTTCCTCGTGTGCTGCAAGTTTAACTCCTTCTGGCAATTTTACATCATTTATGTGTATAGACTGGCCGATCGTTTTACCAGATAAATCGACTTCTATAGCCTGAGGTATTTTGTCAGGAGAGCATTTAACAGTAATGGAACGACATAAAACATTAAGCACTCCACCTAGTTTGATTCCTGGAGATTTGCTTTCGTTTATAAATGATAAAGGTATGTCTATTTTGATTTCACCACCTTTATCAACAAATTGAAAATCAACATGTTGTACAGTATCTTTTACCACATGCCATTGAATATTGCGAACAAGAGCATATTCTTTTTTACCTGAAATGTTCAATTCTATCACATGTGCAGAAAGGTAACCTGATTTATATTGTTTCGTGAATTCCTTTGCGGACAATGTTAAATTTATATTATCATGCCCTTTGCCGTATATAACTGCAGGTATATATCCTTTCTTTCTCAGAGAATACATCGCTTTTGTTTTTGTTACATCACGTAATTCTACATTAATAGTTACCATTTCTTGTTGCGCCATCGATTGCTCCCACTCAACTAATCTATTTAATATAATTTAGTATATAACATAAAAATGTTTATTTCAAACTTCATTACTCGCAGTACGTGTAAAACGCTAACTATGGATTAGCCGATAAAGAAAGAGCTGGAAATAGAGGGCTTTTTGAGTTGCATGGAATATGAAATGAGTGTAGAAAAGATGTGAACTAGTCTCTGTGAAAAAAGTTTATCATGAGAAAATAAGGAAAGATGTAGCAAAAACTGGTAGTTTAACTTAGCTACAAATAGAGAAACTAC
>NZ_WQMP01000033.1:0-8630 GCF_013366855.1 Wolbachia endosymbiont of Madathamugadia hiepei | reverse complement strand
CGATTTGACAAGACTGCTGAGGTTTTTATGGGTTTTTTAAACTTCGTTGGTTCTCTCATATGGCTTCTCTAAAATTTTGTTCACAGAGCCTGGAAGACAAAAGGAGTTGCTCAAATGGGTTTTATCTATTCTCCAGAAGCATTTTAGCCCTGATTATTTTACACTACTGGTAGATCTTGGTATTGCTTATAATGCTTTAGGTAATCCTCAGAAAACAAAAAAGTTGTGTGAATGGGCTTTACCTATCTTTGAGAAACATTATGGTTCTGGTCATCCTAAAGTTGCTGCCACATTGACAAACCTTGGCAACGCTTATGAGGATTTAGGTAATCCTCAGAAAGCAAAAAAGTTGTTTGAGCGAGCTTTAGCAATTCAAGAGAAACATTATGGACCTGATCATTTCACAGTTGCTAAACTACGGGCAAACCTCGGTCTTGTTTGTTATGCTTTGGGTGATCTTCAGAAAGCAAAGAAGTTGTCTAAACGGGCTTTACCTATTTTTGAGAAACATTACGGTCCTGATCATCTTGAAGTTGCTAAACTGTTGTCAAACTTAGGTATCATTTATGGGGATCTAGGTAATCATAAGAGGAGAAAGAAATTACTTGAACGGGCTTTACCAGTTTTTAAGAAATATTACAGGTCTTTCGAAATTGCTGGAGCACTGACAAACCTCGGTATTGCTTATGGAGCTTTGGGTAATTATAAGAAAAAAAAGGAGTTACTTGAACAGGCTTTAGCAATTAAAGAGAAACACTATGGCCCTGATCACCCAGAAGTTGCTACACTACTTGCAGACCTCGGCATTACTTATGGCGCTTTAGGTAAACATAAGAAAAATCAAGAGTTGCTTAAACGGGCTTTACCTGTTCTTAAGAAACATTATGGACCTGATCACCCAAAAGTAGCTATTATACTAATAAGCCTCGGCATCTCTCATGGGGACTTAGGTTACCACGAGAAACAAAAGGAGCTGTTTGAACAGGCCTCGCCTATTCTTGAAAAACACTATGGCCCTGATCACCGGGAAGTTGCTAAACTACTGATAAACCTAAGCGACGCCCATGGTGCTCTAGGCGACCATAAGAAACAGAAGGAGTTACTTGAGCAGGCTTTACCTATTTTTGAGAAACATTATAGCTCTGATCATTTCTGAAGTTGCTACACTACTGGCAGAATTAGACAAAGTTTAGGCTTTTAGCAACACTAGATTAATAACAACTCATTTGAATCACACTTCCAAAACTAATCTGTTTGGGTCTTCTATGTAATTTTTTATCTTAACGAGGAAGGTTACTGCTCCTTTGCCGTCGACTATTCTGTGGTCGTAGGAGAGGGCAATGTACATCATAGGTCTACTTTCAATTGAATTGCCAATAGCAACTGGCCTGTTCTGTATTGAATGCATGCCAAGTATTCCAGATTGCGGAGGATTTATTATCGGGGTGGAAAGGAGTGAACCGTATACTCCGCCGTTTGAAACGGTGAATGTTGCACCTTCCATTTCTGAAACTTGTAATTTACCTTCTCGAGCTTTTTTGCCAAGAGCAGCTAAAGTCAATTCGATTTCAGCAAATGACATCTGGTCAGCATTTCGAATAACCGGCACAACAAGGCCTTTATCGGTGCCAACAGCAACACCTATGTCATAGTAATGTTTATATACGATTTCATCACCCGAGATTTCAGCGTTAATTTCAGGAATTTCCTTCAGTGCTTGCACTGCCGCCTTTATAAAGAACGACATGAAACCCAGTTTTATTCCATATTTTTTTTCGAAAGTTTCTTTATATTTTGCCCTCAGATCCATTACATTTTTCATGTCGATCTCATTGAATGTGGTCAATATCGCAGCAGTGTTTTGCGACGCCTTCAAACGAACGGCGATTACTTGCCTTATTTTGCTCATTCTTACTCGTTCTTCTCTTCGCTCCCCACTTGCTATACTTTTTGGCAGTTCGACCGCAGGCTGTTCAGCTTTGTTCATGTGGTCTATTACATCCGCTTTGGTTATTCTGCCCCCCATGCCAGTTCCTTCGACATTTCCTGCGCTGATTGCATTTTCCTCCATAATTTTACGAGCTGAAGGAGCGTCTTTTTTAGCAGGGCTTTCGCTTTTGTCTTCTTTCTTTATCTCTTCTTTCACCTCTCCTACAGAAAGCTTCGCTAATAGCTGACCTGGGCTTATTACATCATCCTCTTTTACAAGAAGTTCAGTTATTTGCCCTGAAGCCTCTGCGGTTAATTCAAGCGCCGTTTTATCAGTTTCAATTTCAAAGATTAAATCATCTATTTTTACTGCCTCGCCAATATTTTTTTTTATTTTGACTATACCTTCCGTAACTGACTCACCGCCTAGAGTTTTTGGTGCTCTAATTTCTATAATTTCGCTCATAAAACAACCTTTCGTACAAACTTGCTATAATTTTATACATGAAAAGAACTGTATAATAAACTAATAAATTTTTTTATCATTTAGAAGTGAAAAACGGATAACATACCCCTAAATGCCATTCTAGGTATGTTCTACCCATAAAAACGGAAAAAAACTACTTGATAACCTTCGCCGTTACCCTTATCATAGTACTGAAGCTATTTATCTTCACAATCTGTGCAGGTTAATGACAAAAAACTTAGGGTATTTAGCGTCTCATGTTTAAATTTTTGCACTATGTGCACCTCACGTCTTTTTAAAACTTCTGGTTTTCAAGCTGAAACGCGCCTATAAGTCGTTTAAGACAGTATAGAACGTCAAATAGACAAGGGAGAATTTGAATACTAGCTGCCTCAGAGTTTTTTTGTCTTTTTTTCCTGCTTAGTAAATTTCTTAACGTTTGCAGTTTAGGCTACTTGCATTTAAAAGTAGCTGAATCGTAGCGCTGAGAATAAAAACGCCGATATTTGAGGTACATATAAATAATTAGCCACCGACTGGGGCTTCTTTTGCTTTTTTTTAGGTAACGTTTAACACTCAAAGGGAGGGTGTAATGCCTCGAGGGAATTTTTAAAGTGCTCAGGGGGAAGAGCAGTGATAGTGGTTTTTTTGCCATTCGGCAGTTTTAAAGATAAAGAACACGAATGGAGATGGATTTTATTTGCTATACCGTCGATAAAAGCCTTCCTACCACCATATTTACCATCACCAAGAATAGGACAGTTTATATGAGCTAAATGCGCCCTTAATTGATGATTTCTGCCAGTAATTGGTTGCAATTCTAAATAAGCAACATTGTGCTCTAACCTTGCTATGATCGAAAAACGCGTAGTGGCATTCTGAGGTGAATTTTCATCAATGACCACTTTTTCTTGACCTGAAATATATTTTTTTGCCAACGGATAATCTATTATTCCTCTATTCTTGCTCGGTATGCCGGAAGTTAATGCTAAATAAGTTTTTTTTACTCTACGTGCTTTGAATTCTTCCATAAGGTATTTGGCAACATTAGCATTGCGTGCAAATATTATCGCCCCGCTTGTATCCCTATCCAGTCTATGAACAATCTTAAATGTTTCTCCCTCTCTGATTTGGTCAAGCAAATCACTAATGCTGATTTTTACTTTTACACCACCTTGAACGATTACTCCTGCAGGTTTGTTTATAGCTAGTATATATTCATCTTCATACAATATGTTGTCTTTCAGTAGATTCACTAACTCTTTGTTATATTTGCGTTCGGAATTGGTATTTTTAATATAATCTAAGTGTTTTATCGTTATAGTTTGTCCAGAGCTCACTCTATCGCTCGACTTTGCTTTGTAGCCATCAACTTTGATCAACTCTCTCCTTAAAGATTTCTCAATTACAGATTGCTTTAAATTAGGGAAAATTCTTCTGATGTACCTATCCAGCCTAACGTTGTTATCTTCTACTGGTATGGTTTTAACATTTTCCATTATTTTATTTGAACAGACAGTCAGCTATTTGCATGACATAAAAAAGTATAGCACAAAACATGCCTCATAAAATCACTTTTCAGAATGTCACTTCAACGGGTAACGCTGGAACCTGGCAATCCTATATTGTCAAGCAATAGACTGCACGTGCTATTTAGCTAAGCAGACTAAACATAAAGTTTAAAACCTCGCTGTTAACTTCCTGTAGAATGAGTGGCACCAGGGATTAGTGCTTGATCAAAGCAACTTAATCAGTTATCCTAAGTTTTTAAATATGGTAAAATGACAGCTTTTGTTCCTCTGTTTATTTTTTTAATCCTATATCTTGGAAGCGGCACTTATTTCTCCTTTATCGGAACTGATAATCCACTTCATCAGGTTTCACCTGTAATTTGCTTACTACCAGCACTATTTTTTGCCATTTCACGCGGTACAAATAAAATTCAGCACAACATCGATACTGTCATCGAGGGCATGGGCGACAAAAACATCCTTACTATGTGCTTAATTTTTCTATTTTCTGGAGCATTTTCTTCTGTTACTCAATCAATTGGTAGCGCAGACACTGTTGCTAATTTAATTCTCAATTTCCTTCCAACAAGGTTACTGTTGCCTGGAATATTTTTGGCTTCTGCTTTTATTTCAACTGCAATCGGTACGTCCATGGGAGTTGTTGCGCTAATGGTACCAATCGCCGTTAACCTGGCAAAAAATGGAGCTTTTGGTCTTGAAATAGGAACTGCAACTGTGGTTGGGGGTGCCGTATTTGGTGATAATCTCTCAATGATATCCGACACCACTATTGCCTCTGTTTCTTCACAAGGGGCTGCAATAAAGGATAAACTTAAAGTGAACTCTAAAGTAGCACTTGTTGCCAGCATTATAACGCTTGTCTATCTGGCAGTAACTGCAGACAGTACAAATATTATTACTATATCAAACTTAGGTTATTTATCGATAATAAAAGTTATCCCTTACATTTCTCTAATAATCATGGGTCTGCTTGAAGTTGCTACTTTAGTAACAATAACTGTAAACATAATTATTGCTGGTGTGCTAGGAATAGTCTTTTTTGACTATGCTATCATTCAATTTCCTCATGACATATATAATGGTTTTAAGAAAGTAAACGAAATAGTGATCTTTGCTCTATTTATTGGTGGACTAAGCCATATAATGTACAAACAAGGTCAAAAAGCATTACATAAACTCATCGATAAAAGTGATATTACAAAGACTAAAACTGAATTCGTGATATCAGGAATAGCATCTATGTTCACTGTCCTGGTTGCTAATAATACCATTGCTATTTTACTAAGTGGCGGCATTGCAAAAAGGCTTGCACAAAAACACAATATTGCGCCACACCGCAGTGCGTACTTATTAGATGTTTTTGCTTGTGCTACAAAAGGCATCTTGCCTTATGGTTCTCAGCTACTGCTAGCAGGTAGCATAGCCTCTGTATCACCTATTTCTTTATTAACACAGGTGTATTACTGCTTTACTTTAGCGGCAGTTACGATAGGTGAAATAATCATCAACAGTAGACATTATAGGGCTGCAGCTTAATGCATGGGTGTGCTTTCAATGCGTCATATAGATCTGATGCTATACTTTTCGCTCATTTTCAGCAACTTTTTCAACACTAGGCTCTGATAGCATATATGTAACACCACCAACTGCTAATGCTGCTATCAATATAGGCACTAACTCAACTGCAACCATCCCGGTTGCAAAAAGTGCCACTGCAACAGCAGCACTTGATAATGCAGTTAACAACAAAACTTCTTGTAGTTGCTCCCAGTTGTTCTTTTTCTGCATCCTTTAGAGGCTTCTTTATATCGTTTCTAGCTAAGCCTCTCGGAATGTTACCATCCTTGTTCTTTAATAAAGGGTCCGCTCCATTCTCTATTAGAGCTTTTGCTACTTCTATGTAACCACATCTAGCAGCCCAATGTAAAGGAGTCCATCCATTTTCATCTACTGCGTCAACATTTGCTTTGTTTCTTAATAGAACTTCAACTATGTCTTTATGACCATTGCCGGCAGCCTTGTGCAGAGAAGTACATCTATCCTCACCTATTGCTTAACATTCGCTTTGTTTCTTAATAGAACTTCAACTACGTCCTTATGACCATTGTCAGCAGCCCTATGTAAAGGAGCCTCTCCATATTCGTTTACTGCATTAACGTTGACTCCTTTCATTCCCAGTAAAGCATTTGTAATACTCCCTAAGTTACCACAAGCAGCCCTATGTAAAGGAGCCTCTCCATATTCGTTTACTGCATTAACGTTGACTCCTTTCATTCCCAGTAAAGCATTTGTAATACTCCCTAAGTTACCACAAGCAGCTAAATGTAATAATGTGAGTGTTTCATCTTCAACTTGAAACAGATAATTTACATCAAAACCGGCTTCTTCCCACTTCGTATACCAATCTTTATCTTCTGCTTTTAATTTCTTTTTTATTTTTTCAATTACGTTATCTTCATTTAAATCTACTTCCCCATTAACTGCACTTAATATTTTTTTCCACTGTTCATATTTCATTACCATAGCTCTACCCGCAAGTTCAATAATATTTTAATTACCATACATACAGCAAAAAGTCAACTCATCTCTTCCAAAGGCTCTATATTAAAGACAGAAAGTCCAGAAGCGATGACGTGTGCTAGAGCTTGAACAAGAAATATTCTTGCAGCGGTGAGGTCCAAGTTATCTTCCAGTATGAACCGCATGTTTAAGTCGCTTTTGCCATATTCCCACAGAGCATGAAACGCTTCTGCGACTTCAAGTAAGTAGAAGGTGATTCTGTGCGGCTCATAAAGCCTTGCTGCTATTTCTACCACATCTGGCCATTTTGCTAAGGTTTTTATGAGGAACAGCTCTCCATCTGTCTTTAAAAGTGAAAGGTTTGCACTTGGGAGCTCTTTTGGAGCGTTACGCATCAATGAATGAGCACGAGCGTGTGCATATTGCACGTAAAAAATAGGATTATCTTTTGACTGCTCTTTAACCTTGGCAAAATCAAAGTCTAAGACCATATCATTCTTGCGTGTCAGCATTATAAAACGAGTGATATCCCTGCCAACTTCCTCCACTACATCCCTTGCTGTGAGAAAATTTCCTGATCTTTTGGACATCTTAACAGGTTTTCCATCCTCGAAAAAATTCACAATGTTATGCAGTTTTACCTCTATTTTCGCCTTATTATCGCTCAGCGCAGAGACAACTGCTTTGAGCCTTTTGACATAACCGCCATGGTCACTACCAAGCTCTACGATCATATTGTTAAAGCCACGTGATATCTTATCGAAATGGTAAGCAATATCCGAGGCAAAGTAAGTCCAACTACCATCCTCTTTTTTCAGTGCGCGATCAACATCATCGCCAAACTCTGTAGAGCGAAATAACATCTCTTTTCTGGAAGTCCAATTTTTGCTCTCTTTGCCTTTTGGTTTTTCCAAATATCCTTCATACACTAAACTCTTGTCAGACAACATCTTTATACTCTCTTCGATTTTGCCACTTTTTTGTAGCTCATATTCCGAAGTAAAAACATCGTGACTTACCCCAAGCAAGCTCATGTCTTCCTTTATAAGTTCCAAGATAGAACTCAAAGTATACTCTCTGATTACCTGATTATCTTGACTATTTAAAAGCTTTGAGCCATATTTTTTGGCTAGCCCCTCCCCTATTGGTTTTAAATATTCACCAGGATACAAACCTTTTTCGATACTGATCTTCTCTCCCAGAGCTTCTCTATATCGCAAACATACTGACCGAACTAGCGTATCTACCTGCACTCCAGCGTCATTAATGTAGTATTCCTTGGTGACCTTATAACCAACTTTTTTCAGTAAATTTGCTAAAATGTCACCAAACACTGCCCCTCTTGCATGACCAATATGCAGTGGACCAGTTGGATTTGCAGATACAAATTCAACATTGATGGCCTGATTGTTTCCAATATTTAGAGTACCGAATTCTGTTTTTAGCTCATTTATTTGTTTTAGAACTTCGTGCCATACTTCTATTCTCAAGCGCATATTGATAAAACCAGGGCCCGCAACTTCCACTTTCTCAATCTCATCAAACAGTTCAAACTCTCTTGCCAATATCCCTGCAATCTCGACTGGATTCTTCTTTTCATGTTTTGCAAGCACCATGGCAACATTTGTATAAATATCCCCATGTGCTCTATTACTTGGAGGCTCTACGATAAAATTTTCCGCACTTGTATTTATGATACCCCTTTGCTTCAACTCATTTAATTTGCTAAGGATTAGCGAGGAGATCCGCTTAAAAATGTTCATCAATCAAAAAGCTATAAAACTATAGCAGTATAGTAAATAAATGAGGTTAGTTGAAGGCTTATCTTGTATCAGCTTACAGAAACTACCAAGAGGAAAGAACTTGCCAATGCCGTGTTTTTTCAGACAACGGCACAGGAGTTAAATGCAACTTGCAAAATATAAAACCGGTATGCTTAAAATGCTCCCCCTCTATTTTCATCCACACAGTTTATCGGAATTGAACAGCTTTTTTTGCAGTTAATAACAATCTCAAATATTGCAACCTAGTCTCTGTGAAAAAAGTTTATCATGAGAAAATAAGGAAAGATGTAGCAAAAACTGGTAGTTTAACTTAGCTACAAATAGAGAAACTACCAAATGGCATATTATATAAAAGAAGGAAATTGAAAACAAGTTTTTAGTTTTTTGAAAAGCGTGAAA
>NZ_WQMP01000032.1:0-8791 GCF_013366855.1 Wolbachia endosymbiont of Madathamugadia hiepei | reverse complement strand
CTACAAAACAGAATAACTCTGCTATATTCTTATGCATTGGGTAACCTCTTATTGTTGCTAAAATACTGGAGTTTACCCTATTTCTCTCTCTGCTCTCTTTCTAATCCATAGTTAGCGTTATTGGCTACTTGGGTGATAAGAAAAGAGGGTGTTGGAATGACAAGAAATGGGCTGCTTGCATGACGCCGTTAGTTGCTGGCTTAAAGGAAAATATCAACTGGGTTTATAATCTATCACTACCGTATTTGCAATTTTATCATGAAAAGCTTGTCTATGCTTATCATCTACTGCACATACTAAAACTAAGATTAGTATAGCTAGGAATAAAATAGGATTGCAAAGCGGTATACAGTAAATTATGAAAAAAGCGATAGTCCTTTTTATTGCTTGTATTAGAGTGATCTGCTCAAGTGTATCTTTGTCTCTCACACGCATGCTAAATAACAAGTGTCCTGGAGTGCCGCCAAACTTTACTAGCATGAATATATGAAATACACATGGTATCATCAAAAATAAAGAAAATACAATCGTGGTGATTACAATTATTGCCCCTATGACCCCTTTTATTGCGTGTGTGAGTGAGAAACCTACCGCCACCAAAACAAACGGTATTACAATAAGTAAAACACAATCAACTATAAGTGCTAAAGCACGTCTTGTCACTGTTGAGTAGTTTACTTTTTTATCCATACATTGCCTATAGAAAAGTGTTAGCTAGGTTTATAATCTATCACTACTGTTTTTGCAATCTTGTCATACACAGTCTGTTTGCGTTGGTCAAATATTGCAAATAAAACTAAAATTAGCACAATTAAAAGACATAAATAAGCATAATCGTAATGTTGCGAATAAAGCAGAAAGCGAAAAATAATCCAGGGGCCTCCCTTAGAAATACATCTTATTGCTGCTTGGATTAGAGTAACATTCTTAAGTGTACTTGCGTCTTTAATATACATGCCACACAATAGTTTTCCTGGAGTACCACCAAGTTTTGTTACCATTAATATTTTAAACACTGTTAGTACTAATGTTGTGGTCGCTATATAAACTACAAATGGTATTTTTGTTGCTAATTGTTCAGCTTCCTGAAAAAAATCTTTATCATATAGTAATATATAAATGAATACGCCACAGATAAGATGAGGGGGAAAACATGAGAAAATCAAGTGCTTCTGCTAAAATGCGTCTTGTAAACCTTGCATCACTTATTTTAGTATCCATATTCCCTCGGTACATAATTACTTAATATATCATGTCAATGATTAAATAATCGTAAACATGCTGATTTGGATAATATTAGCTTATATCTTCATAACGTAAGGTATTAGAGCTGAAATATTTTACAAGGGAAGGTGAAACTGCACGCTCAGTGGCGTCAATTTAAGGAAAAATATCAGCGACTATTGTACAAAATTTCTCCCTAAAACTTTTACCATTAAATTATCCAAAAGCTGCAAGAAACAAGCACTTTTGCTTCTATTTTATTTCAACAAAGAAGTTTAAAAAGAGTCCTTTTTAGGTGAGCCTTATCAAGGCGCGCATGTCAAAGCTAGTTTGATGTGCAAGAGGTCTATTGACAGATGATTAAAATATAATGTAGCCTATCACCATACGTTCAGGTGTGGGTTGTGAGGTTTTTATACCTTTTGCTTTTGTTGTTGTGTTTTTCTCTGTATTACTATGCAGGTCCTATATCTTCGCCATGCCCAAAAGCTACAGTTTGCTTCTCGCCTGAAGAAGACTGTGCTGTGCCGATAATCAGCGAGATAGACCAATCTAAAGAATCCATCTTAGTTCAAGAATATACATTTACTCTTAAAGCGATTGCAAATGCTTTGATTAATGCTAAGGAGCGTGGTGTTGATGTTAAAGTCATTTTGGATAAATCGCAACTTTACTCGAAATATAGTGTTATAAATGAATTGTTTACAAGTGGAATACCAGTTTGGATTGATGATAAGCCAAAAATCGCCCATAATAAGGTAATAATTGTCGATAATCAAAAAGTCATCACAGGGTCATTTAACCTCAGTAAAACAGCCGAAAAAGGAAATGCTGAGAATCTATTAATTATTAAAGAATACCCTGAATTAGTTCAGCAGTATGTAAAAAACTGGGAAACACGGAAGTCACAATCCTATCAATACGCTCCCTAGGCACTTGCTGAAAAATAGTGGAAAGAAGTTTTCTAGTTGATTGATGTAATTGCGCATGCTATAATAAGTTAAAGGTTTTAGGAATTAGGCGATGGATTATATAAACGATGCTACTGGTAGTGACACTACCATTCATGGTTTTTTTCACAATAACGGGGCAGGAGACTATAAAGTTCAATGCAGTTACAACGGTGTACCCTATGCAACTAACGAGTGCATACATGACGGAGATAAGTTCTACGCTGACAATTTTATGGACTCGCATTATGGTAGGGAAATAAAAATGTACCCCCAAAGTGAACTTTTAGCTAAAGAATATGCTGGGAATATGTTACCTGTTTCAGTATCACTGGATAAGGATTTAATAAAAATAAAAGACTGTCAGAAAAAAGCTGAATTTGCAGAACTAGAAGGGAAATCAGATGATCTAGTGTATGATAAGCAAGAGCATATAAAGTGCCACACAACGGAGTTATCATATGGTGATGTTTTTGCTTGTGATAATAAAACTTCAACACTTAACATTAGACATGATGCGCCAAGTGATCCGCAATGCAGTTTAAATATAGCATTCACAAAGGTTAATGATAATAAACCAGGGTTTTGGCAAAACTTAAAAACATGTTTTAGCTAAAGTAGCATTTTTCTCAATGGAAAGATTTTGTATATGTTTGCTTTATTTGTCTTGAACTATTGATAAGTCTGTTACAATAAAGTATAACTCTATTAGCTAAATATTACTTGAGACATGGAGATTTTTTGGACAACTTTGGAAAAGACATTAGGTAAAGTTTTTCCGGCTAAAATAGTGAGCTCTTTTTTAGGAATAGGGTACTTACCAGGTTGGCAGAACTATTGGTCTTCTTTTCTTATATTATTTGTTACCGATATCATATTGGTTCTCGTATACGGAGGAGATTTTATACTATACAAAATGCCAAGTTCGGGCGTAGTTGTGGCTGCTATTTTTGTGAAATTGGCAATAGTTATGTTAGTACTACAGTTAGTTGGAGTATCCATTTTTCATACTCAAGACCCTTCAGCAAACAGTGGTGAGAATATAGTAATACAAATAGCATCAGGGCAGGTGCTGACTGTTGCGCTTTCAATGCCAGCAATAATGTCAATTTATCATGCTGTAAGTAAACTCTATGGAAGCATATGTAAGCAGATACTTCAATGTCCGTTTTGGTTTAATGATTTCATGCATTTGTTCTTTTTCTTTATTATACCTTATGCATTTTTTAATATTGTGGAAGTGATAAAACCTTGGCCAATAAGTTCGATACAGCTCAGTTATAACAATGCAATATCAATTGCATTTGAGGGAATTTTTCATACGTTTTATGTAGTAATTTTGCTGTATTTGACTGCATTTATATTCTGCGATTTAACTATGCATAACGCAATTGTTCTAAACAAGAGCATAATTCAATATGTGAAAGAAAATTCAGTAGTCTTGAGTGACTACTTGCATAACACAATAAAAAAATAAATATTGAATAGTACCTATTTGCTTATATATTCAGTATAAAAAGTGTGCAGTTTACGTGAACCTACAAAGTATAATAAAGAGATTGCAAGATTTTTGGGCTGGTGAAGGATGTACCATACTCCATCCGTACACATCCGAAGTTGGAGCTGGAACGTTGCATCCTGCAACAATCATGTCAGCAATTGACACAAAACCAACAAAGATTGCGTATCTACAACCTGTAATTAGGCCAGCAGATGGACGTTATGGTGATAACCCTAATCGCTTATATCAACACCATCAATACCAAGTTATAATCAAACCTTCCGGTAATAATTTGCAGGATGTTTACTTAAGTAGCTTAAAGGCTCTTGGCATATCCACAAAGAAGTATGATATTAAATTTATTGAAGATGATTGGGAAAATCCAAGTGTTGGTGCATCAGGGCTTGGGTGGGAAGTTACATGCAACGGGATGGAAGTAACACAACTTACTTATATACAGCAAGTAGGAGGTATTGACTGCAAAATAATTCCTGGTGAGGTGGCGTATGGGTTGGAGCGCTTAGCAATGTGCATACAGGGTGTGGATAATGTTTACAATATAATTTGGAACGACAGCGGCGTAACTTATGGAGACATTTTTAAGCAAAGAGAGTATGAATTTTCTCACCTGGCGCTTGATTATTATGATACTAAAGTGGTACAGCAGCAGTTTGAGGACACAGAAAAACTATGTAAATTTCTTATTGGAAAAGAATTACCAGTAGCAGCTTATGACCAATGCGTTAAAACTAGCCACCTACTTAATCTGCTTGATGCAAGAGGTGTGCTTGGTGTGAATGAGCGCACAGTGTATATTGGTAGAGTTAGAGAGCTGACAAAAAAATGTTGTGAGTTATATATGAGTAAGTAACATATGTCGTCACAATTATTATTTGAATGCCTTTCAGAAGAAATACCACCGAGAATGCAAAATTCAGCTACAGCTCAAGTTAAGAATTATGTTGCTAATGCTTTCAACAAAAACAATCTGAAATTTGCATCCATAGAAGTTTTTATAACGGCACGCCGCATTACTCTTTTTGTTGATAATATAAGCATTTCGGGACTCAAGGGTTCCAATGATGAAGTTAAAGGACCAAATGTTAACGCACCAAAGAGTGCTGTTGAAGGTTTTTTGAGGAAAAATGGAAAAAGTGAGACAGGTTTATTCGTTCGTAAGGTAGGTAATGGAGACTTTTTCTTCATCAAAAAGGATGTTTGCTCATTTAATGTCCAAGAGTTTCTCAAAAATCTGCTAGAGGAGATGTTGAAAAATTTCTCTTGGCCAAAAAGCATGAGGTGGAGTGAAGAAAAAGAGAGATGGGTTAGACCAATTAAAAACATTCTATGCATTTTAAATGATGAGATAATACCTGTATCTTTTGCAGGAGTCACAGTGCGCAATGTAACGTATGGACATAGATTTCTCTCAAATGGTACGACGCTCACTGCTGAAACACCTAAAGACTACTTTGCATTGCTAGAAAAAAACAATGTCATTCTCCAGCCAGATAAAAGAAAACAATTCATACTGGATCAGATCGATAAATTTACAAAAGAGCAGAGTTTACAACTCGAAGAAAATGATTATTTATTGAATGAATTAACGGGACTTATAGAATGGCCGATTGTGCTGTTTTGCAAAGTAGATCAAGAAAAGTCATCTGGACTACCGAAGGAAGTAGTTCTTAGCATAATTAATACGCAGCAAAAATACCTTGCTTTAAGTAATGGGCAAAGAATTTCGCACTTTGTCACTGTTGTCAACGTTAACAATGATGAAGTTGTCAAGGGACACGAAAAAATATTGGAAGCACGTCTTGCTGATGCCCAGTTTTTGATATCTCAGGATAAAAAGGAAAATCTGGATTATTATGTCAAGAAATTAGGTTCGATATTGTTTCATGCTTCTCTTGGTAGTGTTGGAGAAAAAGTAAAGCGAATTATAGCTCTATCGAAATACATAGCCATATATGTTCCGCGTGCTTCACTAATTAAAGTTGAGCGTGCCGCATATTTAGCAAAGGCAGATCTTGCAACGTCGATAGTAAAAGAGTTTCCAGAGTTGCAAGGAACAATGGGTGGTTATTATGCTTCTTACTTTCGAGAGGATGAAGAAATAGTGGAAGCTATAACTGAGCATTATAAGCCGATCGGATCAGAGCAAGAATGCCCTAAATCTCCTGCTGCAATTGCTATGGCCATTGCTGATAAAGTAGATAGTTTAGTTGGTTTGATTGCAGCAGGTGAAAAGATTTCAGGTTCGTATGATCAGTTTGGTTTGCGAAGAATGGCAATTGGTGTAATTAGAACAATACTTGAAAATAACTTACATGTTCCAATCAGGCTATTGGTAGATAAGTCAGTGTCTTTATATCCAAAACTTACATTTACTGAGGATGTAACATCATTTGATCAATCTAATAAGCCAAGTAAGGAAAAAATTTCAGAACTAGTGTTTAAATTCTTCCTGGAAAGATTCAAGGTTATTCTAAAAAATAGAGGTATAAAGCAAGATATTGTAGGTTCAATATTATATAAAACTGATATTAATGATCTGCTAACAGCAGAAAAGCAAACTGTTGTATTAGATCATTATCTCAGTACGCCTGAAGGTGAACAGGTTCTGAACACTTATAAAAGGGTCAGTAACATAGTCAATAAAGCAGAAAAAAATGACAACACTACTTACGGTGCATCTTATAATAAGAAGTTTTTGATTGATAGTGAAGAAATAGCACTATCAAATTGTGCTGTGGCTGTTTGTAAAAGCATTAAACAAGCAATAAAAAATGCTTACTTCAACACAGCACTTGATGAACTTACTGGTTTTGCTCCATTTATCAACCAATTTATGAACAGTGTAAAGATCAACTGCGATTCTGACAAGCTGAGAAAAAATAGGTTGTCTTTGCTTGCAAGTGTTGTTTCCATCTTTCATTTAGTAGCAGATTTTAGCTTCATACAAGTCAAACAATGGGCCATGTCATAAATGTTCAGGCGATAAAAAAACAAATTGAGTTATCTCCACAGTCTTGTGGTGTGTATAAGATGATAGGAGAGAAGGATAAGGTTTTATACGTTGGAAAAGCAAAAAACTTAAAATCGAGGTTATCTAGCTACCTTCGATATGAAAACCTTTCTGAACGAATCAAAGTTATGCTCTCACAAGTTGTTGAGATTAGGACCTTTCTAACTGAAAATGAAGTGGATGCACTGCTTCTTGAAGCGCAGTTAATAAAATCACTGAAGCCACCTTATAATATTTTGCTCAAGGATGGAAAATCTTATCCTTACATAATAATTTCCAAACACGATTACCCAAGAATAGCACGATACAGAGGCAAATTTAAAAAGAATGAGTTTCACTACTATGGTCCCTTTCCATCTGCTGATGCTGTTAAGCAGACTATATTGTCATTGCAAAAAGCTTTCCTTTTGAGAGTATGTTCAGATCGATATTTCTCCTCAACAAAAAGACCATGTCTTGAGTATCAAGTTAAGCGCTGCTCAGCACCGTGCGTAAATAAAATCACGAAAGGTGATTACTGCCAGTCAGTAAAACAAACACGAGATACATTGCTTGGAAGAAATAAGGAAGTGAAAGAACAATTACTTTCCATAATGAGAAAGTGCAGCAGTGAGGAAAATTATGAGCTTGCTGCTGTATATAGAGATCGGATAAAATTTCTTGAGCAAATTCAAATGCAGCGAACGGATTTTTCTTTTGAAAAAGATGCAGACTTTTTCAGCATTGTACGTGAAGAGGATCTGGCATGCATTGGTGTGTTATCGTTCAGAAATAAAGACAATTATGGAAGCACTCCTTACTTTGTCGAGAACTGCAATGATCA
Source organism: Wolbachia endosymbiont of Madathamugadia hiepei (assembly GCF_013366855.1). Lineage (NCBI taxonomy): Bacteria > Pseudomonadati > Pseudomonadota > Alphaproteobacteria > Rickettsiales > Anaplasmataceae > Wolbachia > Wolbachia endosymbiont of Madathamugadia hiepei. Next base: position 1,262 of record NZ_WQMP01000032.1, on the reverse strand, counting down.
TCCAGATGATGAAATTTTATCCACCTTTCTGATCAATTTGTATAATTCAGCTAACATACCTCCAGCACAAATTTATGTTCCTGGTTTTGTTACAGGTAATGAAATCGTTGAGCAGGCAATACGTAACGTTACTCAAAAACCAATAAAAGTTTTGCATGCAAAAAATAAAAAAGAACATAGTTTGTTGAAATTCGTTTATGATAATTCTCGTCATAGTTTGGAGCAGAAGCTTACTGATTATAAAAACAGTCTGGAAAAACTTGAAGGGCTGAGTAAAGTTTTCTTGTTACCAAATGTTCCAAAACGTATCGAAGTTTATGATAATAGCCATATATCTGGAAATCAACAAGTTGGCGTGATGATTGTTGCAGGGCAGGAAGGTTTTTTAAAAAGTGAATACAGAAAATTTACTATAAAAGAAGAAATTTCAGGTGATGACTATAAAATGATGAGAGAAGTGCTAACCAGACGTTTCTCTGGCAAGATAAAGGACGTAATTCCTGATTTTCTATTGATTGATGGCGGGCCTGGGCATGTTTCCATAGTAAAAAATGTATTAGAAATATTGAATATAAATGTTCCTTTTGCTTGTATGGCAAAGGGCCCCTATCGCAACGCAGGAAATGAGAGATTTTATATGCCGGGCAGAGAAGAGTTTACTCTAGCAAATGACAGCAAAGTCATGCTTTATTTACAATCGCTGCGTAATGAGGCTCATCGTTTTGCAGTTGCTTCACATAGAAAAAAGCGCGATAAACAGCTTTTCGTTTCACCGTTAAGTAAAATAACTGGCATTGGTAACAAAAGAAAAAATGCATTGATGTCTCATTTTGGTTCAGTGGAAAACATAAGCAAAGCTTCTCTGGCTAAAATTCAAAGTGTAGCTAGGGTTAGTAAAGAATTAGCAAAATCTGTTCTTAAACACTTGAATAACAAAGAATAGATGCAGAGATGTGGTTGAGATACAAGCAAAAAGACTTTAAACTTTAGCCTCAAACCACACTGCACCGCCATCTCATTCTAACAATTTTGCTATTCAACTGCTCCGCTGACTTGCCTTTTGTGTTACTAATCATTTTCTTGACTTTTCTTGGAGCCGTTCATATTTTTCACGAGCTATGAAGATAGCTTTTCTCAACTTCTCCTCAAGGATTTTCTTAGGCTCTGTGAACAAAATTTTAGAGAAGCCATATGAGAGAACCAACGAAGTTTAAAAAACCCATAAAAACCTCAGCAGTCTTGTCAAATCGAGAAAAAACACC
>NZ_WQMP01000031.1:0-8960 GCF_013366855.1 Wolbachia endosymbiont of Madathamugadia hiepei | reverse complement strand
GACATGCAGTGCACATAGTATGCCAAATACAAGTTTTCTTGTCATTTTAACCTGCACAGATTGGGAAGTTAAACAAATAGCTTTAATACCATGATAAAAGGATTGGAAGAATTTGTCAAGTAGTTTTTTCCGTCTCTATCGGATGACGTCATAGCTTTTTTCCACTGTTATCTATACGCTTTCTGTATAGTGGGAATTGGTATTAATGGCAATGATGACAGGAGGGGGGGCTACTTCCATGACATCATTTGTTGTGCGAATTACCTTGGCAAAATAAATGCTCGTACAGTGTGGGTAAGGTCAATCAATAGACCTACTTTTCCTGTGATCTTTTAAGCCTTTCTTTATTTAATATGGAGCTTATCTCTTCTACACTTTTATCAATATCGTCATTGATTATTACATAATCATATTTGTCGCTTTTGCTTATCTCCTTTTGAGCTTCGGCTAATCTGCGTCCTATTTCACTTGCACTGTCAGTGTTACGCTTTTGCAGACGTGACCTAAGCTCTTCCATCGAAGGGGGAAGTATAAAAACACTTACAACTTTTTTCCTCATAAGCTGAAATAAATGAAATGCTCCTTGCCAATCTATACTCAGTAAGACGCTTATTCCACTGCTTAAGTTCTGTTCTATAAAATTTCTCGGTATGCCATAAAAGTTCTCAAAAACTTTGGCGTACTCAAGAATTTGACTGGCTTTGCATAACTCATGAAACTTTTCCTCGGTAACAAAAAAATAGTCTTTGCCATTTATTTCACCTGGGCGAGGTTTACGCGTGGTCATAGAAACCGACCTAATTAAGTTAGTCGATTGCTCAAGTAATCTCTCTAATATGGTAGTTTTGCCAGCTCCAGAAGGAGAGGATAAAACCAATAATACACCCTCACTTTTTATGGTCATTTTTCTTTTCTAAGTAATTTCATTGTGGTACGTTTCATGTTTAACTAGTATTTTCCAATATGGCGCTCTTCAGATCAGATTTAAAAAAACTAGAATTATCTAAATTAGAATCTGATAAGTTGGTACCAATAAGGGAAGAATTGTCAAAAACAACATAACGTAAATCAGCTTTTTTAAGATTTGTCTTATTTAAATTAACATTTATAAATTTTGCTCTACTCAATATCGAATTAGAGAAATCGGCATTCTCTAGTTTCATATCCTTAAATTCAAAATAAGCGTAATTCACATTAAATTTTTCACCCTGTGATATCTTTTCTTGCAAATCTTCAATTGAGGTTATAGCACCCTCTAAGCCTGTAAGCTTTTCCTGTCCTTCATTGCCAATTAGAATTGAATGATCAAACTTACAATCTGTTAAACGAGCATCAACAACCGAGCCTTCATATAAGCTCGAAGAGTCAAAAGATGTATTACCAGTCATTAAATTATTGAAATTGCTGAGAAAAAAGCCTGTTTTCTTAAAGGTACTATCGTGAAGCAAAGAAGATCTGAAATCGCTTTCAATAAAATTCGAATTAGTTACTTTTAGATTAGACCAGCTTGAGTTATCTGCTATTAAATTAAAGAATGTTGAGCTCTCCACCTCACTAGAGTCGATGCTATGGTAAGAGAGTTTGCTATTATAAACTTGAGAGTCTTGTATTTTGACCTTGTACATTGAAGCAGCAGAAAGATCTGTTCCTTCTATCTTTGCAGAGGTAAATAGTGAATAGTCGAAAAACGAACCGCTCATGTTAGAATTTGTAACTTTAGTATCATGAAACTTTCCGTGACGAATGTCAGAATCAGAAACATCAACTTGATGCAGCTCGCTAAAACTGAAATCAATATCGGATAAGTCGGCATCTTGAAAACTGACTTTAGAAGCATACGAATATTTTACCTTGGAACCATGCAGTATAGATTGAACAAAACTTGAATTATCACCACTTACATAGGAAATCTGCGTGTTACTTAAATTAGTTCTATTAAAGTTACTTTCAATTATAGCAGAAGAATTAAGGCAGACATTAGAAAGATTGCTGCCTGTGAAGTCTGATTCTCTTATTTCTGCACCATATATATTAGCGTTCTCCAACGAAGAAAATTGTACTTTTAGTTTATATGAATCCACTCCAAAAAAATTTGCATTACTAAGATTGCTTTTCTGCATAACAGTATCGTTTACTTCACTATCGCTAAAATTTACATAACTAACATTCGAGTTTAGTAAGCTAGAAAGATTCATTTTTACATTTGAGAAATGAGTATGTAAACCAGTTATATTGTGCATTTTTGCCCTTTTAAGATCAGAGTTGATAAACTCAGCATAACTAATATCAGACTGATCAAATGTAATATCTGCTAAATTTGCAGAAATAAATTTTGCAAAACTCAGATTTGTACCTTCTATTCTTATACCTTGCAAATTAGCATTGGAAAAATTTGCCCCACGCAAATCAGCATTAATAAAGGATACACCTGACAAGTCAGTATGAGAAAAATCGGCACCAATTAGACTGACTCCATCAAAAATAGACCCATTGAGGTACAATCGACTAAAGTTAGCTCCATTTAAGTCAGGACCAAAACCTTTTCCAAAGTCTTCTGGTACGCCTTTTTTGTGACACTGTACTAGAAACTCAGCAAAGTCTTTTTTACTGTAAGACACATACTTTGTCTTATGCAGGGTATCCAAAAAATCACTGACCGGATTCTTCTTATAATTTACTTCACTTCCGTAACACAAATGACCAATTAAGATTAATATCAAAAATCTAATCATCTTTCTTGATCTTCATTGCACTGCAATTCATTATCTTCTTTTGTTTTTACAGCCCAATTATACATTTCCAGGCTTTCTTTGTTGTCTATCCTCTTATGCTCCAAAAGATGTGGTATCATTTCAGTAATTGCATTTATCATATCAACTCGCCCTCTTTCGATTGCTATATCAATAGGAGATTGAAGACTATTATTAACCGCTTTAGGATCAGCACCTTGTAATAAGAGAAAACGTACTATATCTACCTCACCTTGCTTAACGGCATAAATTAGAGGGGTATCTCCAAGCTTATTTCTAAGCTTCAGTACCTCTTGAGTTGTTAATCCAAGCTTTTCCAACTTGCTTATTATCCCCCTTAGGCAAACTAAGCTGTTCTTTTTAATACAGTAAAAAAGCTGCATACTATAGTCATCAATAAATACGGTTGTCGGAAGATGCTGATTAATCTTATCGTATTGTCGCTTATATAATGACTTGCTTTGTGCGCTTTTTTGATACCATTCCTTTATTGGTTCTCTGTCTAACTTTGTCCATCTTTGTAAATTTTTCTCTTCCTCTTGCTTGTTTTCTTCGTCTCTTCTAGTGATGGGTTTTATTCGATTTTTTCTACTGTGGTCCTCAGCTAATTTTTTCACTTCTTCTTTTTCAGCTTGATCTTCCTCTTTTTCTTTTTTCTCTTCTAATAATTTATCTGTGTTATTTTTTGAGGGCTTATTCTCCTCAATATCAACCTTTTCATCAACTTGTAGACCCTTTTGCAGATCAGCTACATCTTCATTTAGACCAGCGCTTGGAGGCAAAACTAAATTTTTGTTCACTTCCTTATCGGTCACACTTGGCAAACTTGAAGTAACTTCATCTTTACTTTTCTCTGGCAGGTTATTGCCAAAATCTTTATCACTCTGCTCACCTCTGCCAATGGTTTTTTCAACTGCAGGAGCTTTGCTTTCATCGTGTTGTGGTCCTTTTTTATTGATCGCTCCCTCAGCCTTGGTATCCTGTGCTTTTTCAACATTCAACTTATCAACGTCCGTAGGGTCGCTTTTGGAAGACTCAGGCTCGGTTCCTTGGGCTGTACTCTCCGGCGCATGTTGTTTTAGATTTTTCCTTATATCCACATTTTCATGCACAGAACTAACCGATTCACCTGCATCAGTTTTTTTTCTTTTAACTTGCTCCACAGCAAACAGACTCGACGAGCCAAACACGACAAATAACAATGTAAAGTATAAAATACTCCTCATAAATATCCCAAGCACAAGCTTAATTAAGATGATACTATAATCAAATAATTAGTCTATAGTAAAAAATGGGCATGGGAAATGAAGGTTGATTAAGGTCATTACGCCAATAACACGCGGAAGGAGAGGGATTCGAACCCTCGATACGACTTTTCAATCGTATAACGGTTTAGCAAACCGCCGCCTTCAGCCGCTCGGCCACCCTTCCAAATCTTGAACTTCAAAGTAAGTACTTTATATAATACCAAGACTTCACAACCTGTCTAATGCTTTTAATAGTAGCATTTCATGTTATTAGATAGCAGAATCTCTTCTAAACCAGTCAACAACTGTAATTTTACTATAATAAACAACCTAAGCTAATGCGCATCAATCTCCATTTTTAATAGCGTTTTCAATAATGCTCTTTGCTTCTTTCATACCAACCCATTTTCCAACTGTTACTGTTTTTCCTTTCTCTAAGTCTTTGTAGTGTAAAAAGAAATGAATAATCTTATCCAGTAGGTTTTTAGGCAAGTCAGAACAGTCTTTCACATCATCATAATAGCTATCAACACTGGAAACAGGCACAGCTAATACCTTTTCATCTTCTCCTTTTTCATCCTTAGTAAGTAGAGCACCTATTGGACGTACCGATATTAAAACACCAGGTGCTAGAGGAAATTGAGTTAACACCAAAACATCCACGGGATCACCATCACCTGCACAGGTGTTTGGCACAAATCCATAATTGCAAGGATAGGTCATTGAGGTAGATAAAAACCTGTCAACTTGCAGTAATCCGAGCTCTTTATTAAATTCATACTTTATAGGCTCAACATTTGCACTTATTTCAATTATCACACTCACTGCATCTGCTGTTGCAGTTATTTTACTCAAATCCATAAATTACCTCTTACTTTAAGAGTTATTATTATACAACATACACTTCTTATTTGCCACATTTATATCTTTATGAACAAAAATCCACCTGAGAACCAGCTAAATCAACTTAGACAAATAAATAGCAGCTTTGCAGCCCGTTTTTATGAATGAAGATAAGATATTGTAACCAAACGCACCTCCAGCATTGTGCTCAATTGCAATGTTTCTGTGCTCTAACTCCTCATCGCGAAACTTACTTATAGTTTCTCTTAGTTCTCCGTCTTCTAAATGCGAAACTTGCTCTTTATAGTGCTCTCCGATCACTTCTTCGACTGCAGCAGTGCAAGCCATAGCAGCCTTTCTTCCCATAATGGCAGTTGCAACACCAAGCGACACTCCCAAAACGCACCAAACTGGCAACAAAACAGTAGGGCGAACTTTTTGCTCTTTAATTTTCTCATTGAAATAATGAAAATGCTTTTTTTCCTGCTCTTCCATTTTAATTATTTCCTTGATTATAGAAGACTTTTTAAGAATAAATTTTTGACCAGAATAGATGCAAATAGCTCCATATTCTCCAGCATGGTTTACTCTAATTGCTTGCTGCAAGAACTTACTGCTGCTATACTTTAAGTTATTAAGATTTCTTTCTCTCTCTACAATACATTTTACCTGACACGAACAGAGCTGCTATAAGATAAATTAAGTTCCACGTTGCTAGGGAAACACCTAGAACGTAATGGGGTCTGTTACAAGAAGGAGAGTAGTTAGGGTTTAAGAGATTGTTTCTTAGCTCTTCTACGCTAACGTTACCGCTTGCTTGTTCTGTGCATCCTAAAACATCATGGAATAAGCGGAGTTCAAGACCTACATGATAAAAAGATATTATCGCACCTACAAGATAACTGCAAAACATCGCATAGACTAAAATTTTGTTGTTTGTGATCATGTGTGCTACTGCAAGCAACCCTGTGACATAGTAAACTATCCGCTCGTATATACATAACTTGCATGGCAACATATTAAAAAAATACTCTAGCACATATGCGAAAACTAGAGCAACGGTACTTGACAGCAGAAGGATTGTAGGAGTTTTGGAGTTATTGCGCATGATCTTTAAGTTAGCTATTACAAAGACTTCTTAAAGTATAAAGCAGAGTACTCATTTTGCATAGGGATTTTTATTCTTCTTCAAAAGCAATCTGACTGGCACGCCTTCAGCAAAGAAGTTTTTTCTTAGATCATTAACTAAATAGCGTTTATAACTTTCATCAACACTTTCAGGCATGTTGCATATTAAGGAAAAAGCCGGAGGTTTAGTACCAATTTGAGCGATATACTTCATTTTAATTGCTCTGCCTTTGACAAGCGGGTGAGGGTGCCTATCTAGAGCATCAATTAGCCAGTTATTTAATTTTGCAGTACTGATTTTCCTGTTTAAGAATTCGTTTACTTCAAGACACTTGTCTATCACATCACTGCAGCGCATGCCTTTCAATGCAGAAATCGTTATAGTTGGCACTTCCAAAAATAACCGAGTTACTTCCTGTTGTTTTACAAATTTTATCAACTTGCTCCTGTCATCTTTACTTATTAAGTCCCACTTATTTAAGACAGTGATAATTCCCTTTCCTCCTTTAATCGCAGCTTCACTGATTGATAAATCCTGTTGCCCAATACCCATAAGGGAGTCTAGCATTAAAACTATCACGTGAGAGCGTTTTATTGATTCTATGCTCTTCTCAACAAATCTTGATTCTAAGTCATCTTTAACATTCGCCTTTCTGCGGATTCCGGCAGTGTCAATCAGAGTAATTAGCTTTTCACCATGATCGTATGTAATATCCACGGAGTCACGTGTGGTACCTGGTTCTGAACTTGTTATTAGCCTGTTTTCTGCGAGTAGACTATTTAAAAAAGTTGACTTTCCAACATTTGGGCGGCCGATGATTGCAATCTTTAGTTTAGTAAACTCATCAACTTGATCCGATGTCATTCCGATGCGCGACACTGGAATCTGCTTATTTTTTTCTGGATCCAAGTAGTTGGCTACTTGAATGACAGGAGAGGAATTTATAAAAGACTCAATAATACCAGCCAATGCATCGTAGAGATCAACCATGCCAAGGTTATGTTCAGCTGAGATGTACACAGGGCCTATGAAATCAAAAAACTGCAGGTAATCGACATTTCCTGACCTATGACTTTCACATTTATTTGCTACAAGTATTACAGGTTTATTTGTCTTCCTCTTTAGCCACTTTGCAAATTCTTTGTTCTGTTCATTTTGCACTTTTGCATCAACAAGAAAGAAAATTACATCCGCGCTTAATAAAGAAAACTCTATTTGTTCAATAACTTGCGGTGAAAAATTGGTTTGGTCGTTCCACCCTCCTGTATCAATAATTTTAAATTCTAAATCGCTAATTCTTCCAACTCCCTCACGTCTATCCCTAGTTACTCCTGGAATGTCACTAACTACCGCTGTTTTTCTTCCCACTAGTCTATTAAATAGGGTTGATTTGCCAGCATTTGGCAAGCCTACTATAGCGGTTTTTAGCATAGTTTAAGTGCATGTTCTATAGAAGTAAATTATAATCAAAATTTTTCAATTTAACTATTGACTTTATAGATTACGTTAATACCCTAAAATCAAGATAAAGTATCTTGAATTTTATTATGTAAAATATAGGAGGTGGTTATGCCCATATCTGAGAAAGTAAAAAAGGTAAGTCAAGAAAGATGAGAACAATTAGGATATTCACATAAAACAGGACATTTGCAGTCGAGTACGGCAATTTATGGACATGTTAATGAACATATGGAAGAAAATATTTCAAGTACATTGCGTGAAATATATGATGCTCTCATCTCATATAACAACTCGGAGCATCTATCTAATGATGAAGCCATAGGAAACACGGCAAAGAGATTTCAAGAATCTATAGAAAAAGCAAAAAAGAACAAGGGCATGTTTAGTGTGCCGTGTCATATTGATGTATTCAAAAAAGAAGAAAAGTTATCAATAATAGAGTATTCGATGAAGGTTCTACGCCATCTTATGGAGTACGATACAAAGGTTACTGAGGTTAGAAGAAGCAAACTACAGCCTCTTTGGTTGGAAATGTCTGATCTAGTTTCAAAAGGTAATAGTGTAAGCACGAACGTTTTCCAGTCGGAAAGACTGCCAAACATACTGCAAAGGCGTAAAGATTACTTGTCAAATCTAAAACAAATTGTATGCAATAGTATTGAAAAAGGCAAGGAAAAAGATGTAATAGAAAATGTTGCAGTAGAAAGGGATAATGGATTTTTTTGTGTAAAGTGTCCAGAGAAGAGTGTTATCACCCCTGCAAAATTTTTGAATGCACCAGAATTTCAAAATTTAGATGGAGCACTGAAATTTGGGGAAGGCGATGTAATCCGAACGCAAAATGGGCAATATTGCAATATGAAGGGCGTACTTCAGATGGCTTTTGAAGTAGGCGATGGTGAAAAAATTGAAATGACTTTGTCTTCTGAAAATGCCTCAGGCTTTGGTAAAATAATGGTGCGTATGGATGATAAAAGTTGCGAAATCTTTTCAAAACATCGTGAAGAACTAGAAAAGGAATCTCGTATAAGCAAGGTTGTTGAAGTTGCTAAAAGTTTCGTGCAAGAAAACAAGACTGCTTCACCTCCTCTTTCTTCTATGGACGATACTAACACGTCCAATCATCTTGAGAATATTGGCCAGAGCGCTAACCTGAACGTTAGGCATCAGTAACTGCCCATACACATACATCGTTGCATATAGCAATGGTGTATGTGTACTGATGAGTTAACCAAAATTCTAATGCCAAATTACAACTTTTTGCATAACTTAAACTAAGTAGAAACAGGGCAAAGATTGTTAGAGTGTTATCCAAGTAGCTCACATTGGTTTCTCTATGACGGTGTCATGAAAATAATCCCTTTCCTGTTATCCCAGCGATGACGCTGGAATGACACCGTTGTGCCTTGTAAAAGCATCTAATCCTTAATCTGCGATATAGCAACTAGTCTCTGTGAACAAAATTTTAGAGAAGCCATATGAGAGAACCAACGAAGTTTAAAAAACCCATAAAAACCTCAGCAGTCTTGT
>NZ_WQMP01000206.1:0-755 GCF_013366855.1 Wolbachia endosymbiont of Madathamugadia hiepei | reverse complement strand
TCATATATGAGGCAAGATTCTATAGCATAATAGCAAATAGCTTTAGTTTATCATTTGTTACCGCGCTAATCTCGATTAGCATTGCAATAATGATTGGATATGCGGCGCGTAAAAATAGGACAATCAGTAGTGTAGCACGTCTTATTTCCTTAGGCTACGCAATTCCAAATGTGATTATTGCAATTAGTATAATAATATTTTTAAGCAAGATATCTTCTTTTGTTACTCAATATATAGTGGAAGTGAGCCTAGTAGGAACTGTTGGTGCTTTGGTTTACTCGTATTTATTTCGTTTTTTTGCTATATCTTTTAAAGCAATAGAATCAGGGCTCAAAAAAACACCAAATGAAATTGAGTGGACCGCATATACTATGGGTCATGGACCTATTTCCACGTGTTTGAATGTTCATATTCCTCTCATCAGGAAAAGTATATTGTCGGGGTTTTTGCTCGTGTTTATGGATACTATCAAGGAACTCACGGCAACACTCATTATCAGGCCATTTAATTTTGAAACTATATCAACTAGAATATATGAGCTTGTAAGCGATGAGCGCTACAGAGAAGCTGCCCCGTTTTCGTTAATGATAGTTATGATCGGCTTAATCTCCACAGTGATCTTATTTAAGCTTGACGATGGGAGTAAAAAATAAATTTTAATGAGTTCACTAGTCTCTGTGAACAAAATTTTAGAGAAGCCATATGAGAGAACCAACGAAGTTTAAAAAACCCATAAAAACCTCAGCAGTCTTGTC
>NZ_WQMP01000205.1:0-757 GCF_013366855.1 Wolbachia endosymbiont of Madathamugadia hiepei | reverse complement strand
TCTTATGCATTGGGTAACCTCCTATTGTTGCTAAAATACTGGAGTTTACCCTATTTCTCTCTCTACTCTCTTTCTAATCCATAGTTAGCGTCCAAACGACAGCAGCACAGATGTAACTTACAATCTTATTAAATACTCTGGACACTGCAGTAGCGCATTCCTGTCCAATATCTAAAAATACGTTCGAATGATCGACCAATGACCTTGTACTTGCTTTTAAGCAGTTGTTCCCTGTTATCTTTGAAAATAACTTGAATGGAAAATACGACAAATATGCTGCTGTCAAAAGTAAAGGCTGCAATATTATGCTAGCTGCTAAGAAAGCAGCCAGTTGACACAATGAGTACACTTTCCCTGCTCTGTAGCCTACATATTCACGACTTTTCATGTATTGATCATTATGATCGTCTTCGCTCTCAACTCCACAAATTATATCTTTTACAGGTCCTAGTCTCTGTGAAAAAAGTTTATCATGAGAAAATAAGGAAAGATGTAGCAAAAACTGGTAGTTTAACTTAGCTAAAAATAGAGAAACTACCAAATGGCATATTATATAAAAGAAGGAAATTGAAAACAAGTTTTTAGTTTTTTGAAAAGCGTGAAAGGAATACACAGCAAGAGCAAAGAGAAATTGAGAATATTTGTGGAAACAGTGTGGTACATGGGCAAAAGTGGCTGCCAGTGTAGGCTTTTACCTAAAATATATGCCAATTACAGGAGTATACACAGGCGATTTAAAAGGTGGTGTGAAAAGAAA
>NZ_WQMP01000204.1:0-759 GCF_013366855.1 Wolbachia endosymbiont of Madathamugadia hiepei | reverse complement strand
CAAAAGCGTACCTGCATATCTTCTCTGAACCGGACCTAGTAATAATTTTAGTGCATTGGTAAGAGTCACCAGTGAGTCTGTGCTCGATTCCTGTGTAAACGTCTTCCTCATTTTCGCGTATTACAACAACATCAAACTTATCGAACTTATTTTCTATAACAGGATGATACGAAATACACGGTCTGATATTTACATATAACCCTAGATTTTTTCTCAGCGCAACGTTTAAGCTTTTGTGGCCTTTACCTTGAGGAGTTGTTATTGGAGACTTAAGCAATATCTTTGTCCTCTCAATAGACTTCCAGCCACTTGGAGAAATTCCGTGAGACCACTCCTTATTATAAACACGCTCTCCTATTTCAATAACATCTACCGAGATTTTTGCCTCTGCTTCGCGCAATATCGACAGCACCGCTTCCATAATTTCCGGCCCGATACCGTCACCATACGCAACTGTGATTGGTGTTGACATAATTCTCCTAACTACAAATAACCTAATGTTAATTCAAATAATAGAGTGGCACAAGTAGCTAATATTTCCCAAATCAGCATATTGACGGTTATTTAATGGTATACTCTTATTATTAGCTAGTGACGTTGAAACATAGGTGAGGTTATGGACGCTAACTATGGATTAGCCGATAAAGAAAGAGCTGGAAATAGAGGGTTTTTTGGGTTGCATGGAATATGAAATAAGCGTAGAAAAGATGTGAACTAAAAAGTTAATAGGAGATCTATGGCAAGTATGTTCAATTTCTA
>NZ_WQMP01000030.1:0-9226 GCF_013366855.1 Wolbachia endosymbiont of Madathamugadia hiepei | reverse complement strand
AAAGGAGTTCATAGCATATGAACAAGAAATAAAGCGTATCCGTGATGAGAAAGCTATTCTCGCTCAAAAACTTGATGATGCCACTGAAAAAGGCAGAGCGGAGGGGAGAGAGGAAGGAAAAATTGAAGTGGCAAAGGCAATGCTGGCTGATAACGTTGACGTCAACACTATTGTCAAATTTACCGGTCTTTCCATTAGTGAAATTGAAAGAATTGCAAGATTAAAAAACACTTAACTTAACGCAATACAGTAAGTGCTAGAATGACGAAAGAAAAGTGCACTACTGGTTTCTCATACGGTTATACGAGAATCTAATGACTGATATAAATAAACGTGCTTTTTGGTTATTAAAGCTTTAACCAAAGCGTTTATAACGTCCATTAAGCACGATAAAGAAAATCATTTATAATTGCTATGGCAACTAGCGTTGAAACCTGACGAGCCTTGTGATTTGATAAATAGAGATTTTTATCTGACTTCACAACAAGCGCTTCTGGATGACTTTGAAAGTAGATATTACCATGCTTATCTTCAATAGCCTCTATTACCCCATCACTGGAAAATGATGCAACTTTATATCCAAGTAACTCTAACTTTTTTCTGTTTTCCGGCGTATTACTTACTGCTCCTGAATGAGCATCTGGAAAACATGTTGAAAACCAGCCATTTTCGTCAGGTGGTAAAAATTTAGCCACCACCTCTGCTAAACGACTGTTTGGAACAATTTTAATCTGCTGGAGAGGTACACTTTCTTGCTGTGGATTAGGTGCTGATTTTAAATGAGACCTTTGCTTCTCTTCATCACTTACAAGATTTGCCACACTCACTACTTCAATTCCTTTTGCATTTATGATACCTTGTAAACCGCCACATATGCCAAGTAAATGGATTGTAGGATTATCATCTACTATTTTCACAATTGCTTCAGTAACAAGCTGGCGACAAGGAGTAGGAGGAAAAGGTTCAGAGTGTAAATTATAGTAATTTCCTGGAATAAATATCCTATTTATTTTGTGCTCTTTAATAAACTTTGCAACTTCAACTTTTACTCTGTCTAATGTCAGCTTCCTTGCCAGTATTTCATCTTGTTTTGCAAGATTAAGTAACTCTGCCTGAATTTTTTTTAGGCTAATTATCTTATTGTAATCAATTAGTACAGTTTTGACTCCCCAATTATTAAACATCTTGTAGGTATTTTGAGATAAGCCAATCTCATGTGGATATGTTTCTTCTTCTGTTTTCAATAAACCAACAACTATGTCACCATTTATTGAATGCAAATTTTCACTAGTGTCTGCATAAGCAATGCTGCTGAATAACAGAATTACACTTAATAAGATATTAAATACTTTATTATAATATCTATACAACATAATTTACTACACTAATATTCATATAAATATCATAACACATAATAGAGTATTTTGCAACAAGAAGGTAAATTTATTAAGAAAGAAAAAGTGGCCTGAGCAGGAATCGAACCAGCGACACAAGGATTTTCAGTCCTTTGCTCTACCAACTGAGCTATCAGGCCAACCATATACTTTCATTTTTAGATAAAAAATGTTATTATGTCTATCAAAAGTTTTTAAAGTAACTTATGTAAAAATAAAGGATGAGCATTAATAACAGAATAGGAATTTACCCCGGAACATTTGACCCTATAACCTTTGGGCATATTGACATAATAAAAAGAGCATGTAAACTAGTTGATAAATTAATAATCGGTGTTGCAGAAAATGTTAATAAGTACACTGCCTTTGACGTAAAGTTGCGCACAAGCATGGCTAAAAATGAAATTAAAAAACTAGGAATTGGCGCAGATGTTGTATCCTTTAATGGGCTGTTAATGAAGTTTGCTAAAGAGCAGAACGCCTCTGTCATTATTAGAGGACTCAGAGCAGTATCGGATTTTGATTATGAGTTTCAAATGAGTTGGGTAAATTATAAACTTCTTCCTGAAATTGGAACCATATTTCTTCCTGCATCTGAGGATACCCAATTTATTTCATCAAGTTTTGTAAAAGAAATAGCAAGATTAGGAGAAAGTGTCAGCAAATTTGTGCCAGAGGGCGTTCAGAAGGAATTGATTAATCTGAGCAGGATAAGAAGTGAAGAATAATGTTTATTTTCTATTCCCAAACATGTATGTTCAATACATAAAACATTGTAAACTAAAGGAGCAATATGACAGTGAGGGATAATGATATAATAGTTTGTTGTCGTGGTGGTGAGGACGATGATGGTTCTGGTCATCCATTAATATACTTGTATAAAGAAGGAAACGAAACATTCTGTCCTTATTGTAATAAGCCAATGAATGAAGAATTTAAATATGAAGAGTCTGAAGAATCTGAAAGATTTAAATCCAACGAAGAATCTAAATCTGTTGAAGGGTGCATTGTGAAAGCAGTTAATGAAAAGAAGAGAACCCATGGATGAAATAACACTTCATTCTTTTTAGCTAGCTTATATAGATAGCAATAAGGGGAGCAGTGAAAATGAAACTGTCCATACGATCGAGTACTCCTCCATGGCCAGGTATCATACTTCCACTATCTTTCATATTGTAAACTCTTTTAATGAGTGATTCAGTGAAATCGCCAAGTTGTGCTAAAGTAGAAATTGCAAGGCCAACTACTGGAGAATAAAAGACTGAAAATAAACCTAAAAATATTGATCCGAAAATTGTACACACTATTCCAGCTAGGATTGCACCAAGAAGTCCTGACCAAGTTTTTCCAGGACTAATAATTGGACAAATTTTAGCTCCACCAAAATTCTTACCAAATAGGTAGGCAGTAATATCAATGCTCCAAATGGTTAAGATGAGCCATACTAATACATATTTTCCTTGTGACAGGTTATATAGGTATATCAATGAGGCATTTGGTAGTGCAATCAATAGTAATGCGAAAATATATAATATTCTGTTTCCCTGAGTTAGGTTATACCATTCAAAAGAAGATAAAACTGCTATCGAAAAAATTAATAGGTAAAACGATAAATCACTGAAATATGTAGCAAAAGAGAATATAAGCAATATTACTATTGAAGACAGTATTCTAATCACAAAATTATTATTTGCCATATCTTTTTTCTCTTTTCATATAATCTTCTAATGCTTTACCCAGATCTTGATAAGAAAAATCAGGCCACAAAGTATCACAAAAATACAATTCAGCGTAAGCTGCTTGCCACAATAAAAAGTTACTTAACCTTTTTTCACCGCCAGTGCGAATTAACAAATCCAACTTCGGCAAATCTTTAGTATATAGAAATTTTTCAAATTCGTCTTCTGATACATGAGCAATATTTTCTTTCATAATGTTGCGTACAGCATGTATAATCTCTTGCTTTGCTCCGTAGCTGACCGCTACAGTAAGTAATAAACCATCGTTTTTATGTGTTATTTCCTCTGCTTTTCTAATTTGATCAAGTATTTTTTTTGGTAACAAACTTAAATTACCGATAAAACTCAACTTAATATTATAATTGCAAATGAAATTGATTTTATCCTCGTCAGTTAGAACAGAGTAAAATAAACCAAATAGATGGTCAGTTTCTTCTTTAGGCCTAAGCCAATTCTCCATGGAAAATGCGTACAAAGTCAAATAGGGTATGGCTAGGGTTGTGCAATGCTTAGCAATGTCATATGCAACCTCACTACCCTTTCTATAACCATCAATTTTTACCCTCCCTTGGTTGTTTGCCCACCGACCATTGCCATCCATAATGATTGCTAAGTGTTTTGGTAGAGACTCGAGATTCAACATTTAGAGTTCACCCGATGTCATAAAAGTAACTGACACACAGCTATACGAACATTGTACTACCAGGAGGGTGTCATTCCAGTGCCCCGACACTGGAATCCAGAAATTTGATTGCAAGTGAGCACAATGAGCTGATAAGCATAAAAATAGCTGTCTTATGCTAAAACAAACGTCTTTGACGAGATTGTATGAAAAGCTGGATCCCAGTGTCAAGCACTGGGATGACACCTTTGTTTTTGAGGCAAAAATGGCTAACACACTGCCTCCGCGGACAAATGTTCGTACAGTTGCGTGTCAGCTACTCGGATGATATCTTTGCATGTAATTCGTTTTTTTTTACTATTGAAGGCTTCTTTCATATCAACTTAGTGATTCAGCATATCTTTTTCTTTAATAGATAACTCGCTATCAATCTTTTTGATATTATCATCAGTAATATTCTGTATTTCCTTTTTAGCGCTATGAAGATCATCTTCTGAGATTTCTTTACTTTCCTGCATTTTCTCTATTTCTTCCATGATATCTCTACGTATATTTCTAATGGCAACTCGCGCATTCTCAGCAAACTGGTGCAATAATTTCACTAATCTTTCACGGGTTTCTTGCGTTAAATCTGGAAGGGTTATACGTATAGTATTACCTTCGACGACAGGATTTAAATTTAGATTGGCATTCAATATAGCATTTTTTACTTCACCTACAACGCTAATGTCCCAAACTTTAATTGATAATGTTTTATTGTCCGTAACTGAAACACCGGCAACTTGATTCAGTTTTTGATGTCCTCCATAGATATTCACAACTATGCCGTCAAGTAATGATGCACTAGCTCTACCGGTGCGTATACCTTTAATATCATCATGAAAGGACTGAATAGTTTTTAGCATCCTTTCTTTTGTTTGAGTTTTTACTTCATTCAACATAAATTACCTATCATTTATAATCTGAAACTATAGTACAAGTACCACGACCCTTAACAATATTGACTATTTTTTCTTCTTTCAAAGAAAAAACTATAATTGGAACGGAATTCTCACGTGCGAGTGAGATCGCTGACGCATCCATAACTTTTAAATCACGAGTCAACAAATCCATGTAAGAAAGCTTATCATACATTACAGCATCCCCATTTTTTTTCGGATCAGCGGAGTATACACCATTTACTTGTGTACCTTTCAAAATAACATCACAATTCGTTTCAACAGCACGTAAAGCTGCGGCTGTGTCTGTAGTAAAAAATGGATTACCTGTACCTGCCGCAAAGATTACTACTCTACCTTTTTCTAAATGACGAATGGCTTTTCTCCTGATATAAGGTTCGCATATAGTGGCCATGGGTATTGCAGATAGCACCCTAGAGTCCACTAAATTTTTCTCTAAAAAATTTTGTAAAATCAAAGCATTAATTATAGTTGCAAGCATTCCAATATAATCACTGCTTGCTCTTTCACGACCGCTTAAAGATGCAGATGCGCCACGAAAGATATTACCACCACCAACAACAATACATATCTGAACCCCAAGCTTGTGGACATCAGCTACATCTTTGCACAGTTGATCTATAACCTCCATATCATGGCCATAAGGCCGTGATCCCATCAAAGCCTCACCAGAGATTTTAAATAACACCCTGTAGTATTTTATTTCATCTGTTGAGGCAGTCATTTTCAACTATTTAATCTCTGCTACCTAAAATAAGTAACTTATAATCAGATAATTTAACAGTAGAGTTTACACTCGACTCGCTTACTTTGATAAAATCAGAAATTTTCATTTTATCATCCCTTATAAACTTCTGTTCTAGTAAAACAACTTCTTCATAATATTTAGCCATTCGACCATCTACTATTTTCTTTGTCACCTCTTCAGGTTTATTTAAGCTTTTCACCTGTTCTTCAATTATAGAACGTTCATTGCTTAGCTTTACTTGATCTAAGTCATTTATAGAGATGGCTTCGGGCTTCATAGCGACTACGTGCATCGCTATTTGTCTCCCAGCTTCTTGCAACTTTGACTTATCACCGGATGATTGCAGTGCCACTAAAGCACCAGTTTTACCCAGGCCACACACATCACCATGTACATAACCAGCGACAATCCCGTTCTGAGCTTCCAGGTAACAAAGCTTACTCAGCTCTAACTTTTCACCAAGGACAGATGTGCCATTTATGATAGCTTCCTGCACCGTACCAATGCCTTCATATTTGGCATTTTTTAATTCATCAACGCTAGTGCAGCGTTCTTGATAAGCAATTGACGCTAAATTTGAGATTAGCTCTATAAATTTCTCATTTCTTGCAACAAAATCAGTTTCACAATTGAGTTCAATCAATACGCCACGATTTTCAGCCAAATGCATAGCAATTAGACCATCTGAAGTTACCCTATCGAACTTTTTGTCAGCTTTAGCAAGCCCTATTGTACGTAACTTATCAATGGCCTTATTGATATCACCATTACACTCTTCTAACGCTTTTTTACAACCACTTAAACCAAGCCCTGTTCTATTGCGTAGTTCCTTTATGCTATCTGGATTCATCTTCATTTGTTACTACCTCCTTTTCATCTTCTTTATAAATTTTATCGTGCCCCTTTTTAGTCTGTACAATATTATCTCCTTTTTCTTAAATAAACTCATCGCCCTTTATATCACCAACCTTAACTCCAGATCTTGCTAAGCTAGATTCTATTCCAGTCAATATAAAGTCTGCAGCCAACCTACAATAGAGTTCTATTGATTTTCTTGAGTCATCATTCCCTGGCATAGGATAAGTAATATCATCTGGATCAGAGTTAGTATCAAGTACTGCAACTATTGGAATTCCCAATTTTTTCGCCTCTTTAACTGCAATGTGCTCTTTATTAGTATCAATTATGAATAAAATATCCGGAATTGCTCCCATCTCTCTAATGCCACCTAGCGCCTTATCAAGCTTTTGCCTTTTCTTTTCAATATTCCCTAATTCTTTCTTTGTTAAAACGCTATTTTCATCATTTAGTATTTTTTCATATTGAATTAGTGTTTTTATTGAAGAAGAGACAGTTCCCCAGTTAGTAAGCATACCACCAAGCCATCGATAATTTACATAATATTGACCACAACGAACTGCCTCACTTGCAATAATATCCAAAGCTTGAAATTTTGTACCAACAAATAAGATGCGACCACCTTGAGATGCAACTTCATATAAGGCCTTCATTGCCACCTGTAGTAATGGCAACGTCTTTCGCAAATCGATTATATGTATACGATTTTCTTGATGTACCCCATATATGTACGGAGCCATTTTCGCATTCCAGCGACTAATTTTATGACCAAAATGTACGCCAGATCCAGCTAAATCACGTATAGTGACCTCAGGTAAGTTTACCATATTCATTCCTCCAAATAGTTTATCCTCCATGGCATAACCCTAATAGGACTATTTGTATAAGCCATGTGTGAAATCAAATTATTTATATAGTAATATAAAAGGCAACAAAGTGCAAACAAAAAACGTTGACAAAAGACAACATGTTTATTAACTTTAAAGTCAGAAACGCTAAAAGGAAATGGGGGTGTAGCTCAGTTGGTTAGAGCGCATGCCTGTCACGCATGAGGTCGTGAGTTCAAGTCTCATCACTCCCGCATATAACTTCTAGCACAATCTAAATTTGTTATGCTAGTCTTTATTTTACCCTATCCCGGTGTATGGTAGCATAATGAATTGCGGCACAATGTTGGAAAACCTCATTGGACTTTCTGCATAACCTAAACTAATAATAGGACAAATTAAAGGTACCGTCTTGTCAGTCAACAGTGGTGTCATTCCAGCACACGACGCTGGATCCAATTTTTTGGCAAATTCATCAAAAATGTTGTATAATGTACTTGTTTACGATCAATTTTGCTGGATCTCAGTGTCATCTACTTGCATAACATTGTCTGCTAGCCCCTAAATTAAAACATTTGCACAACAACATGTTGGAATGACACAAGGTTTGCGTTTATAAATTAAGCTGATTATGCTAAAAGAATTTGAAATTGAACCTCTGCTCAAAGATAAACCTCCACACCAAACCAAAGCTGTGGTTGCAATGTCTGGTGGAGTTGATAGTTCTGTTGCAGCAGTATTGCTACATCACCTTGGGTACCAAGTAATTGGTGTGACTCTTCAGCTATATGGTAGTGATGGTAATGCTAACGCGAGAAAAGGTGCATGTTGTGCCGGACAGGATATTTACGATGCCAAGCGCGTGGCTGAAAGTACTGGCTTTCCTCATTATATCTTAAACTATGAAGAGATATTCAAAAAGGAAGTGATAGAGGATTTTGCAAATACCTATATGCGTGGAGAAACTCCTATACCATGCGTAAAATGTAATCAAACGGTAAAGTTTCGTGATCTATTGCAAGTTGCAAAAAATCTTAGTGCAGATGTACTAGTTACAGGGCATTACGTGAGAAGGTTGGAAAAGGATGGCGAGGTAAAATTGTGCACAGGCATCGATAAAAGTAAAGATCAAAGTTATTTTCTGTTTGCCACAACAAAGGAGCAGTTGAAGCTTTTGAGATTTCCACTTGGTAAGTTCTATAAAAGTGATGTAAGAAAACTAGCAAAGCATTTTGGTTTGCAAATCTCTGAAAAGCCAGACAGTCAAGATATATGCTTCGTTTCTGAAAGCTATAGTGAAACAATAGCTAAGTTAGCTCCACAGTCTGTGCAGAAAGGCAAGATTGTAGATGTAAATGGAAAAGTGCTGGGCGAGCACAATGGCATAGTAAATTTCACAGTAGGGCAAAGAAAAGGTCTGGGCATTGCACATAGCGAACCTCTCTATGTGATAAAAATTAGTACAGAAAATAATGAGGTCATAGTAGGTCCAGTTAGCGCACTAATGCAAAGAAAAGTGTTGGTCAAGGAGCTGAATTGGCTAGAGCAACCAAAGGAAGGCATGGAAGTAACTGTGAAGCTCCGGTCATCACACGCGGGAAGCTCAGCAACAATATACCCAGCTGCAGAACAAAATAAAGCTTGTGTTATTTTAAATAATGATTATTTTGGTATCAGCCCCGGCCAAGCCTGCGTGGCATATAAAGATGACCAAGTTATCGGCGGTGGGTGGATATGTTCTTAACTAAATGGATATTGCCTATAATTAAGAATAAACATGTTTTATGCTCCTGATTCTATTCCATTTCTTTGAAACTGGCTTAAGAGAACTTGCTTCATGAAATCAGAAGGACTACCTGATGCTTTTGCAGAACTTGTAGGTACATCGCCATTTTTCTCAAGACTCTCAGCTATGATATCTGCAACGCTTTTTCCCCCGAGAAGACAGTTTTTGCCTAGTCTCTGTGAACAAAATTTTAGAGAAGCCGTATGAGAGAACCAACGAAGTTTAAAAAACCCATAAAAACCTCAGCAGTCTTGTCAAATCGAGAAAAAACACCTCTAAAGTTCTTGATTTTT
>NZ_WQMP01000203.1:0-782 GCF_013366855.1 Wolbachia endosymbiont of Madathamugadia hiepei | reverse complement strand
CCACACGGACTTCATTGCAAGGTTTCAGCGCATGCTGGGGAAAGATGTGTTTTATCCAATTGGGTTTGATGATAACGGGCTTCCCACCGAAAGATTGGTCGAACAAACCTATAAAACCCGTGCAAAAGAAGTTGGCAGGGAGAAATTTATAGAGATGTGCCATGAGGTTATTGAAAAATCAAAGCAAGAATTCAAGGAATTATTTAAATCAGTCGGCATTAGTTATGACTGGAGTTTGGAGTATCACACGATCAGCAAGGAGACTGTGACGCTTTCTCAAATGTCGTTCATTGACCTATATAACAAGGGGTATGCATACAGGAAAATGCAACCCATCCTTTGGGACCCGGTTGACAAAACCGCAATTGCGCAAGCAGAAATAGAGGATAAAGTCTTTGAGTCATCCTTAAACACGATAGTTTTTTCCACTGAAGAGAATGAGCAGATCAACATTGCAACCACACGACCTGAGCTGCTTCCGGCGTGCGTTGCAGTTTTTTGCCACCCAGAGGATGCGCGCTACACTCATTTGATTGGAAAAACAGCTACAGTAGCAATAACAGGGGCAAAAGTTCCAGTAATAGCCGATGATAAGGTCAAAATAGATAAAGGCACCGGACTGGTTATGTGCTGTACATTCGGTGATGAGCTCGACATATACTGGCAGCAAAAGCATAACTTGCCGATGAAGATTATCATTGATCAGGATGGGAGGATGAGTCTAGATTCAGTTTGTGATAACAATAGATCCCAGTGTCAAGGCACTGGGATGACAAGTGGTG
>NZ_WQMP01000029.1:0-9709 GCF_013366855.1 Wolbachia endosymbiont of Madathamugadia hiepei | reverse complement strand
AAATTCTCCCTTGTCTATTTGACGTTCTATACTGTCTTAAACGACTTATAAGCGCGTTTCAGCTTGAAAATCAGAAGTTTTAAAAAGACGTGAGGTGCACATAGTGCAAAAATTTAAACATGAGACGCCAAATACACTAAGTTTTTTGTCATTAACCTGCACAAATAGCTTCAGTATCATTATAAGGGTAACGGCGAAGGTTGTCAAGTAGTTTTTTTGTTTCTATTGGAAGACGGGTAGTCAAATCAGAATGCTTGTACATCAAAATCTTCCATCATCCAACCTTACTATATCATTATCAGATAAAAGCTCCCCTACTTGAAATTCAACTATCTCAAGTGGAAAGTTTGCGCTTCTATTTTCAATCCTATGGGAAACTTTCCTTGGAATTTCTACCACATGATTTGCCGCTATAGCACGTGTTTTGTTTCCTAAATTTACATATCCAGCTCCTGACAGCACTATATGGTACTCATCTCTATAGCAGTGAAACTGCCTAGAAGTGCAGCTCGATGGGCTTATAAACAGATATTTTATAAGAAAATTCTCGCCCATTAAAACTACACTGCAAAACCCCCATGGCTTGATTTCTTTCCTTATTGCCTTTGCTTCCCTAACTTTACTAATAAATGGCATTAAGCTCTTATCTGGCCGCTTATAAGCTCTACTTAATAAATTTTTTTGCACTATTTTCTGCTGTTAAATTCTGCTCTTTTTTTCCAGTCATATGCTGAAATGACACCGGTTCTTTATCAAATCTCTTACTTAATTCTCAAACTGCATTCCAAGTCCCAACATCCATCCAATCGAAATTAGCCTCTATCATTGCAACGTTTTCCGCTTTCTCCATTATCAAATAATCAATGGATACGTCTTCAATCCCCACAAAATCCCGCTGTTTTAAACACAGAAATCTCTCTTGTAATATGGAATGTTGCGCATTTGCACAACATAAATTATAAAGATTTGAGGCAGATCTTTTCATCTCATCTACATAGCGTTTTGCTTTAAACACGAATATTCCAGAGTTCCAATAATGATCGTTACTCAATTCGTGCTCAGGTTTTTCTGTAAAACTCCTAACTATATGGTATTTCTCCTGCTGACCATAAACTGCATTGATATAGCCATATTCGGGATTAAATTCATGAGGCTTTACTCCAAAAGTAACTATAGAGTTAGTTTCAGAGGCTATCCGAGCCGCTTTTTGAGCAGAAGCATAAAAATTGCTCAAATCGCCTATAAAGTGGTCTGAAGGCAGAATTAACATTGTCTCATTTTCATCACAGAGAAGTGCAACAATCAATATTGCTGCTGCCGTTCCGATCTTTACCGGCTCAAAAATCACTTTATACTCTTGCAGCGCTTTTAACTCCTCCATCACTAACGACTCATACTGTATATTTGTGGCAATTATGGGTGGCATATAGTCACTTTTAGTCTCAATAAAGTATTTTGGAACATGGTGTTATGACTAAATATTTTCTGAAATTGCTTTGGCTTGGATAAAGGCCAAAGCCTACTGCCACTACCACCACACAGTATTACAGGGCGCATTTGGTATAAGATATTAATTAATTAATATCTTATACCAAAGGTAAAATACACGCAAGCTTTTGTTGTGAAGCGATTAAAATAGAAAGTAATTTAAAGTAATTGCTAATTAGTACGAGTGTGGTTAAACTCTTTACCCTTGTGTGAGTTTCGTCTTCTTTTCTCTCTATCAGTATGAGAAGTGTTGCGTTCCTGATTTTTATTATCTTGTTTATCTTTGTCTTGCAATTTCTCCTCTAAGTTTTTCCCTGGTTTCCCAGATTTATCTATGCTTTCACTGCTTTTGTTTAGCCCCTTTTCCAACTCTCTCTCAATGCCTGGCCTCCTAGCATCAAGCTCTTTCCATGTTCCTGCAATCTTACGTTCAGGATAATCTTTCTCTTCTGGTTCTGATCTTTTCCCTTCTTTAACAACTGAATAATCGTTTTTTGTTTCTTGCAAACATTCTTTTAATTGGTGTTTCCGCATAGTCCAGTAAGCATCACCGTATTTTTTCTTATCTGCCACAAATAACAAAATTGGAGCCTTAAGTACGGTAGCTCCCATGTTCACTAAATTTTTCACTGCCATTGCAGAAGTGAACAAAAGATAACCAAAAAATTTTGCAATTGGATTTTGTCTGTTTACTAAATGCTCCCCTAACTTCATAGGAATGAAAGTCAGCAGTTTAGCACAAATCTTAGCTAAGCCCGCAGCAAAAACAATAGGAACAGATACAAGACTTTTATCTAACTCTAGATTACCATTTTGATTCCTAACTTCAAAAAAACTAGTGCTTAGCTTTTTATAGTCACTAGTGTACAATAATTCTCCATTTCTTCCTTCCTGGTCAACAACTTCCTGAATTTTACCTTCTTTATTTTTTACCTCTTTAGTTAGCACAGAAGAATTAGTTAGTTCAAACGGGTATTTAGAATTCTCAGTTTTTTGAGCTTCAAAAACTGGCAAATGTTTTTCAAGATCGATTTTTGAAAACTCAAATGGTTTATAGTAGCTATCATAGTGCTTAACATCCTTATTTTTTTTTGGATTAACTAAAAAGTCAATGGTAAAATAAGACCTGTTATCAACTTTCTTAACCAAAGCTAGATCAAACTTGTATCCATTATATACAAGCTGGTATTCGGGATTTCCCTCTTCATCTTTTACAAGCTTTCCATTCCTATCTTTTTTTTCTATAATTTCCCCAGACTCTACAATCTGATCATAATTTTTTAGGTATTGACATTTTTTCCCGTTATATGTCATTACCTTCCTGAGGTCTTTTACATAGACTTGAGATTCAGGTGAAGTAAATAAATCCTTCACTTTTAGCCTAAGGTCCGTTCCCCACTTTTTCAATGTCTCTAACATATTGCTAAACGAAGATCACTGAGCACTATAGTTCAATAATAAAACCAGTATGCTAAGAATATGTTAACATAGAATAGACGATTTTACAAGAAAATATGCTTGTAAAAGAAAAAAATCGTAAAAGTAAGAGCTATATAAGTGATGCTCGACAAGTACTTTGTACATGTAATCGTAAAAACTCTTAGAGGTATACTGTGTATGTAATCTTCGCACACTACTTGCATTCCAAGAACTGCATGCCAGAAAATACAAAACAATAATACAACAAAAAATAAAAGCTCTAGAGGATGATCAATGGCCTGAAATAATTTTTCATTAAAAGACAAAGGGCTATCAGCATAAAGTGCGCAAGAAAACGAATAGATAAACCAAGGAAGTAAAAACAATAAAATCACCGCAGAAACACGTTGAACCCACCAGTGATGTACTGAATTTCCAGATTGGCTCATATAAACATAAATAAAAAAGCTATAGTAGAGAAAAGTAAAGTTACTGCCAGTAGCATAGCACTTTTTGAGACACTAGTAATTTCTAAATTAAGTCCAGCATCCCATAATAAATGATGAATACCATTGAGAAAATGATATAGAAAGCTTACAAGACATAAAACATAAGCTAACTTAGCGATAGGAGTAGATAACAATACATTCAAGTACTTTACTATAAATAGCTCAGGAAAATAAACATGTAATATAAAATACCAAGAAAGCACCATTAACAGAAGGAATAATAAGATACCAGTTAATCTGTGCATAATAGAAAAAAAACTAGTAACTTGTACTTTATATATTTGCAAATGTGGAGAAAGAGGCCTATCACTCATAAAATTCCATTATCAAGAAATTAAAATAAAGTAGAAGTAAAGACAGCAATATAATACACCACAGCACCACTATTAAAAGTGGTGAGTTGTGCACAAAGCCTAAGGAGGTAATCCAGCTGCAGATTCCCCTACTGCTACCTTGTTACGACTTCACCCCAGTCACTGATCCCACTTTAAATAACTCCCCCCTTGCGGTTAGGTCATTAGCTTCGAGTGAAACCAATTCCCATGGCGTGACGGGCAGTGTGTACAAGACCCGAGAACGTATTCACCGTGGCATGCTGATCCACGATTACTAGCGATTCCAACTTCATGCACTCGAGTTGCAGAGTACAATCCGAACTGAGATGGCTTTTAAGGGATTAGCTTAGCCTCGCGACTTTGCAGCCCATTGTAGCCACCATTGTAGCACGTGTGTAGCCCACTCCATAAGGGCCATGATGACTTGACATCATCCCCACCTTCCTCCAGTTTATCACTAGCAGTTTCCTTAAAGTCCCCAGCATTACCTGATGGTAACTAAGAATGAGGGTTACGCTCGTTGCGGGACTTAACCCAACATCTCACGACACGAGCTGACGACAGCCATGCAACACCTGTGTGAAATCCGGCCGAACCAACCCTATCTCTTCAAATAGGTATGATTTCCATGTCAAGGAGTGGTAAGGTTTTTCGCGTTGCATCGAATTAAACCACATGCTCCACCGCTTGTGCGGGTCCCCGTCAATTCCTTTGAGTTTTAATCTTGCGACCGTAGTCCCCAGGCGGAATGTTTAACGCGTTAGCTGTAATACAGAAAGTACCCTCCCCATATTTAACATTCATCGTTTACAGCGTGGACTACCAGGGTATCTAATCCTGTTTGCTCCCCACGCCTTCGCACCTCAGCGTCAGATTTGAACCAGATAGACGCCTTCGCCACTGGTGTTCCTCCTAATATTTACGAATTTCACCTCTACACTAGGAATTCCTCTATCCTCTTTCAATCTCTAGGTTAACAGTTTTAAAAGCAATTCCAAAGTTGAGCTTTGGGATTTCACTTTTAACTTACTAACCAGCCTACGCGCTCTTTACGCCCAATAATTCCGAATAACGCTAGCCCTCTCCGTATTACCGCGGCTGCTGGCACGGAGTTAGCCAGGACTTCTTCTGTGAGTACCGTCATTATCTTCCTCACTGAAAGAGCTTTACAACCCAAAGGCCTTCTTCACTCATGCGGCATGGCTGGATCAAGCTTTCGCTCATTGTCCAATATTCCCCACTGCTGCCTCCCGTAGGAGTCTGGACCGTATCTCAGTTCCAGTGTGGCTGATCATCCTCTCAGATCAGCTATAGATCATTGCCTTGGTAAGCCATTACCTTACCAACTAGCTAATCTAATATAGGCTCATCTAATAGCAATAAATCTTTCCCCCGTAGGGCGTATACGGTATTAGTTGCCGTTTCCAACAATTATTCCGTACTACTAGGTAGATTCCTATACATTACTCACCCGTCTGCCACTAAGTTATACCATAGCAAGCTATAATATAACCCCGTTCGACTTGCATGTGTTAAGCCTGCCGCCAGCGTTCATTCTGAGCCAGGATCAAACTCTCAAATTTAGACTTCAACCTATAAAAGGTTGAGGGTACATCGGATAAATCCGACAAAAAAATAATTAGCTTTATATTGCTGTCTTTATTTCTACTTTAGAAATATTTCGATCTCTAACTATTCAAACAACTTTGAAAACATTATTATGTGATATAATTGCTATGTCAATAAGTTTTTGCAAATCAAAAAGCATTAATATATAAAAAATATATATCTATTGAGAATATCACTATGAAGAAATACATCTTTCTACTTGCATTGGTACCAGTGCTAATTGGCATAACATTGTACTCGTTACGTAATATTGATAATGCAAAACAATCTACAATTGCAGGTAATAAGTTCTATGAAGTGTTATTCTCCAAAAAAGATAGTGAGTTATTAGAGGGAATAGACTCAAATTGGAAGCATTTAGCAGACTTTGAAAGTGCATTCAGTCGTATCTCAAACTTAACATCAACAGACGCAGCATCTATTTATAGTGATATAGCAGATAATGAGGATGTTCCTGACGTTTTGCGTGAATTAGCACAATACTTAGAAGTAATGAATTTGCTTTATAGCGGTGACAAAATAAATGAAGATAAAATCAATAATTTAGCAGCAAATGCGGTGTATCCTTACTCAAGTCAAGAAGCTATCGCTATAATAAAGATACATAATAATGACATTAAAAGTGCAATTGAAATATTGCATTCACTATTAAATGACAGAAAATGCCCTACTCTAATAAAAGCCAATGCGCAAGAATTACTTCGGATATATGGAAGTAAAAGACTGCTTGCATAGTTTTTTTGTTTCTACTGAATCCAGCGTGCTGCTGAAAGCTGTACAAAAAGTCTATTCTTATTAACTATAAACAGCGTTTTGTATCTGCTGCAATGACTTTACTTCCAGCCTGCTGCTTTTCACATATTGAATTGCAAGTACTAACGCTTTACTTCCAGACGCTGTGGTGCTATAAGCTATATTTTGCAAAATAGCAGCTCTTCTAATGTCCTTGCTGTCTGAAACTGATTTGACACCTTTTGAGGTATTGATCACTAGATTTATTTTTCCATCTTTAAGCATGTCAACTATGTGGGGCCTGCCTTCCCTCACTTTATTTACAGCTTTTGCAGCAATGCCATTATTGTTCAAATACGAGGCTGTGCCTTTAGTGGCGTATATTTCAAAACCCAGCCCCTTCAACATTCGTGCAACTGGCAATATATATTCTTTATCATCATCTTTTACTGAAATCAAAGCTCTTCCTTCTGTTGGCAACTTATATCCTGCAGCCATGTGAGCTTTTACTAGCGCGGCCTCAAAGGATGAGTCGATTCCCATTACCTCTCCTGTTGACTTCATTTCCGGACCGAGTAGAGTGTCAATTTCCGAAAAACGTGTAAACGGAAAAACAGCAGCTTTGATTGCAAAGTGATCAAGAGATTTCTTTTCCTGGTCCAATTTTTTGCCTAGAATAACTTGCGTCGCGAGCTTCGCAACAGGAATATTGATTACCTTGGAAATAAAAGGAACTGTACGGCTAGCTCTTAAATTCACTTCCAGTATGTATATATCATTCTCTTGAATGGCAAATTGAATGTTTATCAGGCCTTTCACTTTCAGTTCAAAAGCTATTCTTTCAGTTTGCAATTCAATCTCTTTTACGACTTCATCACTCAGCGTGTTTGTCGGTATCAAGCAAGTTGAATCACCAGAGTGAACTCCGGCTTCTTCAATATGATCCATAACTGCCGCAACGAAAACTTTTTCCCCATCGCATATAGCGTCAACGTCAACCTCAACTGCATTGACTAAGAATCTATCAAGTAGCAGCGACCCATGTTCAAAAATCTTAGTCTGATCCAGTACATATTCTTTAAAGCTCTCAATATCGTGCTTAATCGACATGGATTGACCACCCAGAACGTAGGATGGCCTGACTACTAATGGAAACCCCACCTTCTCTGCGTTGGCTAACGCTTCTTCCACTGAATGACAAATAGAGTTCTCAGGTTGCTTCAAATCAAGCTGCAGAGCAAGGTTTTTAAATCTCATACGATCTTCAGCAAGATCTATAGAGTCAAAAGATGTACCTAAGATATTAAAACCCCTTTCATTTAGTATTTTGGCTAACTTTAAAGGCGTTTGACCACCTATTTGCACTATGACACCCACTAGTGTACCATTCTCTTGCTCTTTGTTTAGTATTTCAAGCACATCCTCTACGGTTAGTGGAGCAAAATACAAACGATCAGCAGTATCATAATCAGTTGAAACAGTCTCGGGATTACAATTAATCATGATTGTTTCATATCCCATTCCTTTGGTAGCGGAAACTGCATGCACGCATGCGTAATCAAACTCAATACCCTGACCAATACGGTTTGGTCCACTGCCTAAAATGACAACCTTTTTTCGGTCAGAAACGTTCGCTTCGCACTCTGTCTTATTTATAACGTCTCCTTCATAACAGCCATACATATAGGCAGTGCCCGATTCAAACTCAGCTGCGCACGTGTCTACACGTTTATAAACTGGATGAATGCCAAATTTTTTCCTTATTGCTTCAACTTGCTCTATTTTTTTGCTACTTAATTTTGCCAACCTTGTATCCGAAAATCCCATCTTTTTCAGCTCTAATATCTCATGTGCAGTTTCAGGCAAACCAGCTTCTTTAATTTTTTGTTCAGCTAAGATGATCTGCTGTATATTTTGCAAAAACCACAAATCATACCCTGTAATCGAACTTATTTCTTCTATGCTTATTCCATAACGCATTGCGTCAGCAGCAATCAGTAATCTGTTTGGTAGCAATTTTGCTAATTGAGATTTTATATGATCAACATCTGTATCTTCAGAGAACACTTCATCAAGTCCCGTGAGGCCAGTTTCAAGTGAACGAAAAGCTTTCTGTAGTGATTCATTAAAAGTACGTCCTATAGACATCACTTCCCCCACCGATTTCATGGAGGTTGATAGCTCACAATTCGTCCCCTTAAATTTTTCGAATTCAAAACGAGGAATTTTAGTGACGATGTAATCAACTACTGGTTCAAATGCAGCAGGTATAATTGGCGCACAATCGTTGCGTATTTCATCAAGTGAATAGCCAACAGCAAGCTTAGTTGCAACTTTTGCTATGGGATAACCTGTTGCCTTTGAGGCAAGTGCAGAAGAGCGAGAAACCCTTGGATTCATTTCAATTACAACGAGGCTGCCATCTTCTTTGGGATCAACTGCAAACTGGACATTTGCACCACCTGCGCTAACATCAATTTCTCTTAGCACTGCTATAGATACATTTCTCATTTGTTGGTACTCTGCATCACGCAGAGTTAAAGCAGGAGCAACAGTAATGCTATCACCTGTGTGAACTCCCATGGGATCAACATTTTCTATTGAACAGACTATTATGCAGTTGTCTTTGCAATCACGAATAACTTCCATTTCGTACTCTTTCCAACCGATAATGGATTCATCTATTTGAACTTCATTTATTGGCGAAATTTTCAGAGCATTCTCTGCAATGTTGATAAACTCCTCTTTATTGTACGCTATGCCACTACCTATACCCCCTAAAGTAAACGATGAACGAATGATTGCAGGCAACCCTATATAATCCAGAGCTTTCTTTATTTGGCCTTGATTTTTTATAATGATACTTTTAGGGTATTTTAGCCCTATTTTATCCATAGATTGGCGAAATAGTTCCCTATCCTCAGCTTTTTTGATTGCTTCTCTATTTACGCCAATCAGCTTTACGTTATATGCATCTAATACTCCATCATCTGCAAGCTTCATTGCACAATTGAGCGCGGTTTGCCCGCCCATCGTCGGCAATATTGCATCTGGCTTCTCTTTAATTATGATTTTTTCTATGATTTCAGGCAGTATGGGTTCAATATATGTTGCATCAGAAAACTCAGGATCCGTCATTATAGTTGCAGGATTGGAATTAACCAAAATGACTCTATAACCCTCACTTTTTAATACCTTGCAACTCTGAGTTCCGGAATAATCAAACTCGCACGCCTGACCTATAATTATTGGACCTGCTCCTATTACTAATATAGATTCTATATCTGTACATTTTGGCATAATTATAATGACGATCTCTATTTAGGTAATGTTACCAATCTTTCTTGTATATGTGAATTTTTATTAGACTTATGGGTTACCACTTTAAGACCCATAACTGCACAAACATTATGATTTGACCAACCGCCATCCAATGGAAACAAAAAACTACTTGACAACCTTTGCCGACTCCCTTATTATAGTATTGGAGCTATTCATTTAGCTTTAATCTGTGCAGATTAAACGACGAAAGTATCACGGTTGGCGTCTTATGTTTAATTTTTTGCACTATGTGCACCTCATGTCTTTATTAATTTC
>NZ_WQMP01000028.1:0-9737 GCF_013366855.1 Wolbachia endosymbiont of Madathamugadia hiepei | reverse complement strand
AGGTACACATAAATAATTAGCCACTGACCAGGGCTTCTTTTGCTTTTTTTCGTTTAGTAAATTTCTTAAGCATAAAGATTATACCAACTTTCGTTACCAAACAAGATACATAATAAATTTGCTACGCCTTTAATTGTGAGGAAACTTTTTAATTTACCATTGCGATTTCTCTTCAATCCAAGCATTTTTTATATAGACAGGTCCTTTTTTTAAGGAAAGAAAACATAAATCATACCTAACCGAATAATCTAAAAAACTAAGGTTTTTACTTAGAAAATATTTAGAGGAATTTACAATGGACTGACATTGAAGAGAAGATATCGGTATTTCTTTTCCAAGTAAGCTTGTTTTAACTTCTATAAAAATCAATTCTTTTTTTTTAGGTACAATTAAGTCAACTTCACCTAACCTACAACGATAACGGTGCTTTATAACATTATACCACTTTAACTTTGAATATATTAAAGTTAATAACTCACCAAAATAGCCTATAAGATAGTGTAACTTATTTATCATAAGAAAAAAAAATTATGATAATAATTAACTTTTTGTAACTACTTTATTTTCTTCTTTATTTTTGCTATAAACCTTACCTTTTGCTGTAATATCCCTGTCAACTAATTCTATCACTGCCATTGAAGCACAATCACCCTTTCGAGTGTTAAACTTTATTATCCTAGAATACCCACCTTTACGATTTTGATAACGACCAGCTAAAACGTTTAATAACTTATCAACTGCTAACCTATTATTATGAAGGCGTGAAAGCAAAAGTCTTCTACCGTGTAAAGTATTCTTATTCTTAGCAATTGTAATAAATTTTTCCATATACGGACGAAGTTCTTTAGCTTTTGGTAGAGTAGTTATAATCTGCTCATGGTTAATTAATGAGATAGATAGGTTCTTCAACATCGACAACCTATGTTCAGTGTGACGAGACAACTTGCGCTTTTTCATTCCATGTTTCATATATTACCTAATCTTCATCAGTATGTTGTCTAGCCAACTCATCTATGTCTTTAGGTGGCCAATTTGGAACATCCATACCCAAAGACAAGCCGAAATTATTTAAAACTGCCTTAATCTCATTCAAGGACTTTCTACCAAAATTAGCAGTTCTTAGCATTTCACTTTCTGTTCTTTGTACAAGATCACCTATATAAGTGATATTTTCATTTTTCAAGCAATTATGTGACCTAACAGACAGCTCCATCTCGTCCACTTTGCGCAATAAGATAGGATCGTAGCCCAAATCCCTATAACCATTAGGTAAGGAAGCCTGCGATTTTTTATAACTTACGTCAGAGCTAATAAAAGGCTGAAGTTGTTCCTGTAATATCCTTGCAGCAGAGTCAACAGCTTGACTTGGAGAAATTGTACCATCAGTTTCAACTGATAATATCAACTTATCCTTATCAGTAACTTGACCAACACGACTATTCTCCACCTTATATGAAACTCTATTGACAGGACTATATAAAGCATTAACCGAAATGAACCCAATTAGATCTTGCTCATTCATTAACTTCAAAAATTCGTTTTCCTTATATTTAGTGACAGGAAGGTAGCCTTTTCCACTAGCCACATATATAGTCATGTTGAGCTCCACATTCTGCCCAAGTGTACATATCAGCAGATCTTTATTAACAATAGAACACTGATCATCAGTTTCTATCATCCCAGCCGATACCTGACAAGGTCCTTTAGCACTTAAACTCAAGCATTTATTGGAAGTGCCATTCAACTTACACCTCAACATACTCATATTTAATATTATATCAGTTACATCTTCTCTTACCCCTTGAATTGAAGTAAACTCATGAGTTATACCCTCAATTTTTATTCCATAAACAGCACTACCTATAAGAGAAGACAGCATCACACGCCTTAATGCATTACCGAGTGTTAAAGCAAAACCACTCTCCAATGGTTCCAGTACTATATCGCCTTTTTCACTTGAATCACCTGGCACTACCTTCATTGAATTAGGCCTAGTCAATTTATCTAAGTTGCTAAAAACAGAAACACTATCGTTATAATACATAAAATAACCTTTTCAAATATTCTATACTCTTCTTTTTTTTCTTAATCTGCACCCATTATGAGGAATCGCAGTCTTATCCGCAATTGAGGTTACTGTTAACCCGCATCCCTGAAGTGCCTTAACCGCAGCTTCAGCCCCAAAACCAGGGCCACGAATTACCACAGAAACAACTTTCATACCAAACCTTTCTACTGCAACCTTTGCAGCAGATTCCGAAGCTTTACCTGCAGCATAAGGTGTAGATTTCCTTGAACCTGAGAAACCATGTGCACCTACAGACGTTTGGTATAGAGTGTTACCCTGAACGTCAGTTACATTTATAAAGGTATTATTAAAAGTTGCACGAATATGGACAACTCCAGTAACAAACTTTTTTGCACTTTTACCAACTGTCCTGACCTTTTTCATTAAAATTTACAATAATAACAAATCTTATTTTTTTCCAGCAATAGGCAAACGAGATCTACCTTTACGAGTTTTAGCATTGGTATGAGTCCTTTGCCCTCTTACAGGTAAACCTTTTCTGTGTCTCACTCCTCTATAGCATCCCATTTCCACTAAAAACTTTATATTCATAGCCACTTCTTTTCTAAGCTCACCTTCTATAGAATAGTTCTGTCTAATGAAACTGCTGATCTTTTCTATGTCTTTATCTTGTAATTCCGAAACACTTTTGCTCTTATCAATTTCACAGGCATGACAAATTGTGTTTGCAGTAGCAATACCTATACCATATATATAAGTTAATGCAAAAGGAACACATTTCTTTACTGGAACATTTACACCCGCAATACGTGCCACTGGTACTCCAATACTTTATTAATAATAACTCTTAATTTATACCATAAAACAATCCAGAGTCAAACTAAATTGCAAGAAATTTTGCTTTCGATCTCTTGTCTTACCTGATCAACATTAAGATTAGCATTGATCGTTAACAATTTGTCTTTATAATATTTACGTAAACTCTTTATTTGGATATGATATTCGCTTATTCTTCTATTAATTGCAGATAAGTCAGAATCATCGATTCTCCTTTCTAGCCTTGTACTTTTACATTTCATACAAACAAGACCGTCATCATTCTTAAGAGAAGATGCGCTGTATACACTTTTGCAGTCTAAACACACAAGGCGACTTTTTAACCTATTAACCGCAATCTTATCATCAAGCTGTAACTCAATAACAATATCCACATCTCTATTATATCTCTCCAGCAAAGTTTGAGTTAAGAAACGCGCTTGATTTAAATTTCTCGGAAAACCATCCAACAAAAAATTATCATCTACCAGTGCAAGCTGGTCACGTAATAACTCACATATAACTTTATCTTGAATCAAGTTACCGGATTCTACGGTATCCTTTATTTTTTTACCTAACTCGCTGTTGCTAGATATAATATTTCTCAATAAATCCCCTACTGAAATTAACTTTAAGTTATGCTTTGCTATTAGCAGGCTCGATTGAGTCCCTTTACCGGAGCCAGGAGGACCAAAAATTGTAATAATCATCTTAATTTTCTCGTTTTAGACTCATATTTTTTTATCCAGCTATCATATCTATTCGAAAAGATATAGGACTGTATTTGCATAATAGTATCAGTAACAACGTTAACTATAATCAATAAACTCGTTCCACCAAAAATAAATGGTATATCATAATAATATCTTATGACTTCGGGTACAGCACATATAACCACCAAATATGTAGAGCCAATGAACGTCAATTTAAAAACTATATCTTGAAGGTAATCAGAAGTATGTTTTCCAGGCCTTCTACCAGGTATAAAACCACCATTTTTTTTAAGAAAACCGGCATTTTCTTCCGGGTTAAATATAAAATTGGTGTAAAAAAAGTTAAAAAATATTATAAACGCTAAGTAAGCTACAATATAAACTACTTTATTTGCCATAAAATAGTTCAAAATAAAGTCAGAAAAAGCATATCCCTTATAGAAATTCGCAATTGAAATAGGTGTAAGTAAAATTGCATTAGCAAAAATAGTTGGTATTACGCCAGATAAATTAATCTTTAATGGGATATAAGTAAAATCGTCATTATGTAATTTTTTAAACTGCTTTTTAGGATACTGAACAACGACTTTTCTATAAGAAGACTCTACAAAAATAACCAAAAGCAACAGCAAAAAAAACACCGCCAAAATAAGAAGGATAATAAATAACGATATGCTACCGTTTTTATTCAATGTTAACAGAGATGAAAAAGCACTATGTAGCTCTGATATTATGCCAGTAAAAATAATTAATGAGATACCATTACCTATACCATTAGCACTGATTTGCTCACCAAGCCATATTAGAAACATAGTTCCACCTAAAAGGCTGAAAACACCTACTGTACGAAACATAAGACCAGGTTCGATTACAATTAATGCCCCTTCCCTATTCATTTTTTCTAATCCGATTAAAATAGTAATCGATTGAAATACACAAAACACTATAGTCATATACCGTATGTAGGAATTCATCTTTCGACGTCCTGATTCCCCATCATTTTTAACCTCATTAATTCCTTTGATGGCAGAAGATAATAACTGCATAACTATGGATGCAACTATGTATGGCATAACACTTAGTGCTAAGATTGTCATCCTAGCTAATGCACCACCAGAAAATAAATTAAATACTCCAAAAACACCAGAACCTTCCTTAGGGAATATATCATTAATTATATCAAGGTTAATTCCAGGAATAGGCACATAAGTACCTAGACGATAACAAATTAAAGCGATTAGCGTAAAAAACATACGCTTCAATAAATCGCCTTTATATAATAATGCAGGATCCAAACTATTAAATGCGGATTTGCTGCTCATCATTTACAATAGTATTTCCACACTACCACCAACTGAAGCTACAGATTTTTTTGCAGCTTCTGACGCACAATTAACATGAAATACACACCTCTCGGTCAGCTTACCTTTATTAAGGAGCTTGATTTTATCCTTGACAGACTTTATGAAACCTAGCTTACACAGCACCTCTTTGTCTATAACAGAATCTTTTACTATTTTCTTAGTTTCTATTAAGCGCTGTACATCACCGACATTAATTATGAAGCATATATTCCTACGTATAGGGTTAAAACCTCTTTTAGGTAAACGAGTATATATAGACTGTTGTCCGCCTTCAAATCCATTTATGGAAACGCCACTTCTAGCCTTTTGCCCTTTATGTCCCCTACCAGATGTTTTACCTTTACCACAACCAATACCTCTACCTAGCAACTTAGGTTTCTTTTTTTTCGATAACTTAGTAAATATAGAGTTTAATTTTATAGCATTATTCATACTTTACCTATTTCCAACTATCTCGCTAATCTTTTTGCCCCTTTTGCTTGCCACTTGACGAGGAGATAACATATTATCAAAAGCTCTAAACACTGCACATATAACATTATGAGGATTGTTTGATCTCGTAGACTTAGCCACTACATCTTTTATGCCTAGCACTTCAAAAACCGACCTAATCGCTCCACCGGCAATAATACCTGTTCCAGCTCTAGCTGCTCTTAAAACTATTTCACCAGAGCAAAATTTAGCTTTAATATCATGGTGCAAAGTTCTACCTTCACGCAAGTACACTCTAATCATCGATTTTTTTGCAGCATTTACAGCTTTTATCCTTGCTTCAGCAACCTCTCCGTGTTTGCCCATTCCGCATCCTACCCTACCCTTCTCGTCTCCAACAACGACCAAAATTGAAAATGAAAATCTTCTACCACCTTTGGTAACTGTTGTCACTCTTCGTACTGAAACTAAAAGCTCTGATAAATAGTTGTTATTTTGTAAATTTTTTACAGCCATATTCAAAACCTTCTAAAACTTAAATCCAGAACTTCTTAAAGCCTCAGCAAATTGAGAAACCAACCCTGTGTACTTATATGCTCCACGGTCAAACACCAACTCTTGCCCTAATTTCATATCAGATAGACGTTCAACCATCAAAGAAGAAACCTGTTTTACAGTTTCAGCATTGACCCTACCTTTACATACACCCCTAATTTTAGCATCCAAAGTAGAAGCAGAGGTAAGAGTCACTCCTTTTTCGTCATTGATTAACTGAGCATAAAAATGCCTATTCGACTTGAATATGGATATACGTAAACGCTTAGCGCCGTTATTGAGCTTTTTTCTATTACGTAATTTCCTTTTTTCAGAATTACTTAAAAAGTTATACAACCTTCTCATCTTAATTACTTCTTTTTACTTACAACTTTACGCAACATAAATTTGTCTTTTATTACAATACCCTTACCTTTATAAGGGTCGTATTTTCTAATTTTACATATATCGGATGCTACCACATAGACTTTTTGCCTATCTATACCACTCACTACTAAGTGAGTTGGTTTTACACACTTAATCTCAACATCCTTAGGCACTTTATACTTAACATTATGACTATAGCCAAGATATAAAGTCAAACATTTACCATCACACTCTGCTTTATATCCAACACCATTAATTTCAAGATCAACAGAGAAACTATTAACCATGCCGTTAATGGTATTGTTAATATTACTTCTATAAGTACCCCATATAGGCTTTACCTCATTATAATTATCTTTGCCTTGATCAACAGAAAGCAGCAACTGATTATCAACAACATGACATACAACATCACTGCATAGCCTAAGTTCTTTTTCTACCTTGGCACTTTTTATTAACATTTTACCATCATTATACTCAACTGAAACACCAGCAGGAACATTGATAGGCGCAGCACCTATACGAGACATAAACTTCTCCTACTACTTAAAATACACGACACAAAACTTCTCCACCAACTTTCAATTTATATGCATTGTAATCAGTCACCACTCCTTTAGACGTAGATATAATAAAAATACCAAGCCCATTATATGCCTTAGCAATGTCCCTGCACTTAGAATAACGACGACAACCAGGTTTTGATACTCTAACTATATCACTAATTACAGGTGACTTCTCATAATACTTCAATTTTACGATAAAAGATGGCACATTGCCTACAACTTCTTTCTGGTAATCAAGGATATATCCTTCATCCTTTAAGATTTTCAGTATAGAAGAATTTACCTTAGAAAACAGAACTCTTGTTGTCCTGTGCATTGCCAATTGAGCATTACGTATCCTCGTCAAAAAATCACCAATACTATCAGATAACGCCACAATATACTCCTATATTATATCACCAACTAGATTTCGTAACCCCTGGAATTTTTCCAAAAGAACATAAATCACGCAAAACAATCCTACATAAACCAAATTTTCTATATACCCCTCTTGGCCTCCCTGTTAAAGCACACCTATTTCTAATTCTGGTTTGAGAAGAATCTCTAGGCAACTCTTTAATTAGCTTATTTTGAGCTGCAAACCTCTCACTTATGGGTATATTCCTATTATTTATTATAGATTTCAACTTTTTTCTTTTCTCTTCATATTGATCATGCAATTTTATCCTACGAAGATTTCTTTGTATCATAGATTTTTTTGCCATATACCTCTTCTCTTAATTAATCAAAAAAGGGAAACCTAAAAGCTAGCAATAACTCTTTTGCTTCTTTATCACTAGTCGTACTTGTTATAATATTGATATCCATACCTCTAATCCTACTTATTTTATCGTAATCTATTTCTAAAAATGAGATATGCTCCTTTATACCGAAGGAAAAATTGCCATTACCGTCAAATTGCTTTACACTAAATCCTCTAAAATCTTTTTCTCTCGGTAAAGCAATATATATCAATCTTTCTAAAAATTCATACATTTTATCTCTACGCAAAGTTACTTTACAACCTACTGTAGCACCTTTTCTTATCTTAAAACCAGAAATGGATTTTTTTGCAAACGTTGATACAGGCTTTTGCCCTGCAATTAAACATAGATCATCAAGCGGCTCATTTATTCCTTTACTGTCCGTAGCAGCATCTCCAACACCCATATTAATACATACCTTGACAAGCTTAGGTACTTGCATCATGTTGCCGTAGTTAAACTTGTCCTTCAAGGATTTTGCTATATTATCTCTGTACAATTCTTTAAACATATCAACCTAGTCTATTACTTCCCCAGAAACTTTTGCAAAACGCACTTTTTTACCATCTATAATCTTAAACCTTACTCTAGTTGGAGCTTTATACTTGGGATCTAATATTGCAATGTTAGATATATCAATAGCTAACTCTTTATTTAGTATACCGCCACTACTACCAGCTTTCGGTTTAGTATGTTTCTTATGCACATTCACTCCAGAAACAACAGCCTTTTTTTTAGCATCACGTGTGATAATTTTGATTACTTTACCAACTTTTCTTCTATCCCTGCCAGTTAAAACTATAACGTCATCACCACTTCTTATTTTTGCACTCATTATAAAACCTCAACAGCTAATGACATTATTTTCATAAAAGAACCAGACGGCAACTTCTTCACCGGGCCAAACACTCGAGTACCAAGCGGCTCACCTTGATTATTAACTAAAACTACAGCATTGCTAGAAAAACAAATTACAGAGTTATCA
This sequence comes from Wolbachia endosymbiont of Madathamugadia hiepei, assembly GCF_013366855.1. Classification (NCBI taxonomy): domain Bacteria; kingdom Pseudomonadati; phylum Pseudomonadota; class Alphaproteobacteria; order Rickettsiales; family Anaplasmataceae; genus Wolbachia; species Wolbachia endosymbiont of Madathamugadia hiepei. The sequence goes on along the minus strand of NZ_WQMP01000028.1, from coordinate 1,168 downwards.
GATTTTCTAATACGATTCCTCACTCTAACAACAACCGCTCTATATACTTTTCCCTTCTCGACCTTTCCTTTTGGGTTGATAGATTTAGTAGACACAATAATTGTATCACCTATAGATGCAGACTTCCTTCCGCCCAACAAGCCAATACAAAGTACTTCACGTGCACCAGAATTATCAGCTACTTCTAACAATGTATTTTTTTGAATCATATAAGCACCTTACTCAACTCGCACAACAATCCATTTTTTAGTAGCAGAAACAGGCTTGTGTTCTTGTATAAAAACCCTATCTCCTTCTTTGCAACTATTATTCTCATCATGTGCTGTATACTTTTTATATTTTTTTATAACTTTTTTATAAAGTTTATCCTTATATACCCGCAATACTGAAACCTTTACAGCTTTTTCGCACTCAGCTTTAGTTACAACACCACAAAAAATCTTCTTAGGCATTCTCTTCCTCTATTCTCCTTTCATTTAATATAGTTAAAATACGAGCTATGCTCTTTCTTATCAAGCCAAAACGCGAAATATTACTACACTGTTCTAATTTCTTCTGAAAAACCAAATTAATAAACTCTTTCCTCAAATTTACAAGAATTTCATGCAACTCTTGTGAGGATTTTGATCTAATATCAGCTATATCCATCGTAACTCCGTTCAACTATGATTAGATATAAATTTACATTTTACAGGAAGCTTGGCACTTGCTTTTTCAAGCGCCAATCTTGCTAAATGCATTGGAACATCACTACTAATCTCAAACAACACCCTACCAGGCTTAGCTTTAAATACCCAAAATTCAACACTACCTTTTCCTTTACCCATCCGCACATCTGCTGGCTTTTTACTAACAGGAGTATCAGGAAAAATTCTTATCCACACTTTACCAGAACGTTTCAACGTTCTGGATATCACACGCCTCACAGTCTCAATATGCTTAGACTGAATTCTACCTGCTTCTATAGCTTTTAAACCGTAATCGCCAAAAGATAGTGTGCTACCACCTTTTGCATTACCCTTAATCCTCCCTTTAAACACCTTTCTATACTTACTCTTTTTGGGAACAAACATTTCAATACGTCTTAATTAACAACATAAACCCAAACCTTAACTCCTATAATACCATATATAGTCTTTGCTTCACAAAAAGCATAATCTATATTAGC
>NZ_WQMP01000027.1:0-9778 GCF_013366855.1 Wolbachia endosymbiont of Madathamugadia hiepei | reverse complement strand
TGGGGGGGGGGGGGGGGTGGGGGGGGGGGTGTGTGTGGTGTGTGTGTGAAAAAAAAGTAACTTATATGATGATTGGTTAGGTATTGGTGTATTTTTTTTTTTATTTCTTTTAAAAAAAAAATGCAATCGTTGAAGATCACAAAGCGACACTAAGAAGAAGGACAATGTTATGTTAAATTTCTTCCTTTTGTTTTATTGAAATTGGTATTTTAGTACATTGTCAAAAATTAAATGATTTGAAATGAAATAAACTTTAAGAAATTTTCAATTTCCCAAATGGAATTATTACTGAATGTATGATCATCACGATCATCATCATCATCATCATCATCATCAATTCTAGAGGTTCATTTTTGTGTTAAACATTCTGTTAAGAAATTGCTAGGAAAGGAAGGAAGGTGAAGATAGCTAAATCCTTATGGAGAGAATTTGTTGGAGGAAGAAATGATACCTGGACAAATTACATTGATGCATCATCGTTGAAACTTGTGACAAATTCCAATCCCTTAGTAAATGCAAAAAAAATTTGGCTAATTAACTTTTGTGAAATTTATGTAAATTTTATTCATTCATTTTATGAATACTTGATAGTTTTTTTTTCATCGAACAAATTTTTGTTTTAAATGGCCGAAGTTACTTACATCCATTCGATTTTGACATATTTCCTAGTAAAACATTTCCATTTTACATAGAGAGAGAGAGAGAGAGAGAGAGAGAGAGGGAGGGGTAAAGAGGGGAGAGTATGAAATAACTTAAAAAATTAACCTCTCATAATTAAGTTTTTTTTTCATAGAAATTTTTTTTTTGCGAATGTGAAACAAAAATTCTTTTCACACTTTTTCTCTGTCTCTATCCCTCTCTCTCTCTCTATCTCTCTCCTCTACTCCGTTTTCTTTTAAAATTCATTTCAGTTCCCTAAAGGAAGTAATAAGTACAAACGTCCTTCTTCTGTACATTGTTTTTCCCCTTCTTCGAAATAAACTTCAGACATATTAAAGGTATGTCATTTTTAATTCAATTACTCCTCCCATAGGATATTCATTCGTTCGGTGGTTGAAATTCAGTTGAAATGTAATTTCCCGAAATATATTTAACAAATTGTGAAATGCCATTTAAATGAAAACTATTTCAACTGCCTTGTCGGATTTTCTTCCTGTAATTCTTCAAAGAGCTCAAAAAAAAAAATAAATTATTCCTGAAAAATTTTCTTACAAACTGCATTCATTCATAATTGACGGCATCTTCTTAAAAATCTACAACAATTTCATATTGCTTAGCATTTACCTAATTAAATCTCTAATTAAATTCCATTCACACAACAATAACCTTTTGCACTCATTCATTCCATTCACACAATAATAACCTTTTGCACTCATTCAACAAGCTACAATTTTCGATACTTGAAAATAATTCCCGTGCACTTTGGCATTTTGTACAATTTTGAAGCTATCCTTAAACATCACTATCTTTCCCTTTCAATAAATACAAAAAAAAAAAAAAATGGAATGATGGATTGGTAGTTTTCCTGATAATTTCAGGTAGACATTTCAGGTAAACATTTCAGGTAAACATTAATCGAACATTTCTCTTCCGCCATTTCTTCATCCCCCCACTTCCCCTTTTCTTCATATTTGATATTTACATGATGCAAATTTGATTAAAAAACTGAAATTTGCTCACCAAAACACATCAATATTTTTGTTTGTTTGTTTTTTACCTTAAAATGGTGGAATGATTTTATTAGGAAAACGTGACATTTTCAAGTGTTCAAGTTTATTTATTTTTTTTGTTCATTTTATTCGATGCTTATAATTTTTGATTGAATTATTCAACTCATTCAATGTTTCAATGCTTTGTATGCTAAATATAATTGATGACGTCAGAGGTGGACTTACGGCAAATCGCTTGCATCATTTTTAGGCTATCAGCAAATGTGTTTATTCATTTTTAGGAGACTGGTCGGACGACGAGAAGATGAACCTGTTCACGGTGGAACAGCTCGAATTAATCAGGCGATTACGCTTGACCGGTATTACACCCGAAGCCGTCGTTGAGGTAAACTTTTCCTCAAGTTCGTTTAATGTTTTCGCAAGTTCATGGAAAATTTTCTTTTCAAATTGGATGACAAGTTTTTCTCAAGTTTGGTTGAATTTTCCACAAGTTTGCAAAAAATTTTTCCTAGGCAAACTTTTTCTCAAGTTTCTCCTTACATTTGGTGCTTGCTATCTTTTCGTTTTTTTGCAATTAGGGAAATTTTGTTTTTCTAACCAACCTGTTGTTCGCACAGTTAGAAAGTAAAAGAAATCACGTTACCGCAGCGGTATTGCTGCTTTGTACACAAATGATAATCTAATAGAATTGCCTTGAGAATTTTCATGTTTCAACATTTCTAGCCTTATAACGATACTTTTTGTTTTTCTTTGTCTAAGTTTAACATCGAAATGCAAATCTAGCATTACCTTATATTACCTAAGCGAACATTACCTTATATTAGCTAAGCGAACATTACCTTATATTACCTAAGCGAACATTACCTTATATTAGCTAAGCGAACATTACCTTATATTAGCTAAGCGAACATTACCTTATATTAGTTAAGCTAAAATTACCTTATATTAGCTAAGCGGACATTACCTTGTATTAGCTAAGCGAACATTACCTTATATTAGCTAAGCGAACATTACCGTATATTAGCTAAGCGAACATTACCTTGTATTAGCTAAGCGAACATTACCTTATATTAGCTAAGCGAACATTACCGTATATTAGCTAAGCGAACATTACCTTATATTAGCTAAGCGGACATTACCTTATATTAGCTAAGCGAACATTACCTTATATTAGCTAAGCTAAAATTACCTTATTTTCTAACTTCTACCTTATATTGTCACCTTATCGCTTAGTGATAGATTGCGCATTGCATTTGATCTCTACAAATAACCATGACTCACTGCTAGATTCTCAGCACAGCAATTTTCGCTTTTAAATGAAGCAAAGGTCAATGAAGTTCGTCAAACATCTATGAACCACTGCGTGCATTTTCTGAGCGTTTGCAGAGTAGTTACTTGTCATTGCTGTCGAAATAAAATTACCAGTTTACTTTTTTTAAGAATTGTAGAAAAAAAAAAAATTTAAATAATTCCTTATCCTGAAAGATAAGATTGAAAGACACAAACAATTAATTTCGGAATACTCGTACAATAAACTGCTCTCTTGGCCACTAAAGGTCAACAACAGTGAGGTGAAATTGTCAGGTTGGTTTTTTTTTTTTTTTACAAACACCGCAAATTTTATTTCATTCTCTGTATGGGAAGATGTTAAAAATTCGGAATTTTATCCAACATTGAATTTTTTTTCAAATTATTTCACCTTTTACACCGTAGTGGTTGTTTTAGTGTTTTAGTGCTGGAAATTAATTTAGTAAAAAAAAAAAAGAACTGATCGAATTGAATGCCTAAAAGGTCAGTTCAAATAATTTCCATACCGTATCATGCGGTATCGAAATTATTTTCAATATTACACAAAAATTTCTCTCTTCTCCCATTTTGATCTCTTTCATTTCAAACTGTTTGTTGCACAGTAATTTTTAATTTAAACAATTAATCTTCCACTATTGCACTTTTCAAGGATTGTAAAAATTGTACATTTTTTTTCCTTTGTGCATACCTACCTATCTACCTAACCTGCATACCTGCCTAAATACCTGGCTACCTACCTACCTACCCTAACTCTATTAACCTTTCTTTACCTGTGTGATATTTATCATAGCATTCAAATGAAATGATGAAAAACAATGGAGAGTGGATAGAATCCTTTTCCATCTTCAATAATTGAAGTATTTGTGAATTGGGAAAAAAAAATTAAAAAATAAATGTATGCATATTTCGTGAATAAATTTTAACGAAGGAAATGGCTCAAAAATTAATGAACTTTCGCAATTGCCATTTTTTTTTTTTTTTGACAAATTCATGAATGATAAACATGAAAAGAACAATTAGCAAAAAAAAAAAAACGAAAAGTCAAAGTAAAAATTAGCTTTCACTGGACACTGGCTATGTCACCGCGTCACCTTACTTGTCTACAAATTTTTATTGATAAAAATTAATTATATTTTTTACAGCAAAAAAAAAAATCAATATGAATGAGGATTTAGGAATTTTTGTTTTTAGTTGAAAGAAGTGAATGAATGAATGCATGCATTCATTTAATATTAATTAGCAGGTGAGAAAGGTAAAATTAGTTTTGTAGGAAGTTTTGCTTTAATTGGTACAGTGATGAGGTGTGTTGGTTGATGGAAAAAGGATTGAATTAATTAATTGAAAAAAATTAATAATTAAAAATAATAGAGGATAAAAAAAATAAAAATTTTTTTTTTTTTAACCGTTCAAATCAACCATTAAAATTAATTACCTTCTTTAAATATTATCCTTTAATTAATTTTTTTTTTTTTTAAACGATCATTTATGAAAACTATATGGGTAAGATCTTTGTGGTCAGCTTAAGACTTCTTAGGAAATAATTCCTACCTGTGATAAGCAAACAAGCAGGGATGACCGGGAATTTGTTGAAGATTTTGAAGAAAAGGTCAAAGTTCCTTTTCTACTGCTAATTTATGGTGATATTATTTATTTATTTTTGCAATGCAATTCAGTGGTTTGATTGCTGAAATAAGCGTCCATCTATCATCCATCCGTCTTTTGTTTTGTTTTGAAGCTTTTTTTTCAATGCTCAATACTTCTTACTATTGGCATATGCGTATCATTTGAAATTACTTTTATTTATTAATTAATTAATTTTTTCATTTCATTTCTATTCATTTAAGCATCACAACAATTCATTACAAATACAATTAGCAATATTTAATTAATCAATTAAATTGTCAAATTGTTTTGTTTTGAAGAGGATAATGATAAATGATAAGTTGCAGGCCTTCAGAGCACTGGAACAAATCGAAGCGGATTTGGACGCAGCCCGAATTCAGACGGCGGCTTTGGCAGCGCTCATTGCACCTGCAACGAAAATGTTTCAGTTCGACGATGTTGCAAATACATTCGAATTAACCAGTCCAGTGCTACTGCAACATCTCAGAAATCAGGTTTTGTTGGCTTTTCCTTGAATTTACCGAATCAATTTGCGAGCTAATCGTACCTGAAATTAAATAGTTTAAATTTCCAAATGTAAATTTAACATTAATTTTTTTTTCAAAAAAAAAAATTAATAGAAAATTAAATTGTACCAGTAATTGTCACATATAAGTATTTCGCCGCTGGCATCCGACTGTTATTTGTTTTGAAAAAATTATTTTGAATTGAATTTTTTTTTCTTCTCTTTTTTGTCTTCTATATATTTATCAAATTCTTTTTGAATTTTTCGACTTCATTATTAAAATATTCATTTTTCACCTTTGCAAAGGAAATTTTAAAGAATTAATTCAAATTTTGCACCGAAACTTCATTGAACAGCTAATAGCTTAGGCTTAACATGCTAAAAAATTACCTTTCAACTTTTTTTTTTTCCTTTCTTAGCGTTTGTTTCGTTTGGTTGCAGAGTCCGCTTCTGTGGAGCATTGTTTTCATACGCCCGGCTCCATAGATGCATTGTTCCATTTCTCTTGCTTTTGGACTTAGAGCGATTACTTCTTGCCAATTTCATCCAGGTGGCGTACAGATTTCTTCTTTCATACGGCCATTGTTGAAGATTGTTGAGCCAAGGTGCATGAAATTGTTGCATCTCATTCTTCATGCGACTATCGTTACCCGACCGACCCGTCGCAAGGGTTTGTCGTCGGTGATAATATATCTGGAGATTGAACCCTTGTATGTGTGTATCTTATCAATCTCTCGACATGCGGATTACCCACTGCGCTATGAGTAACCGCAAAAAAAAAAAAATCTTTCTTCCAGATAAAAACAATGAAAAGAGATCAGAAGTTATGCAATTAATCCAGCGCGGAGTTTATTCTGAAGCTAGAAAATTTGGTATAGAAATAATAGATGTAAGGATTAAGAGAGCAGATTTACCAGAAGAAAATAGTTCTGCAATATTCCTTCGTATGCAAACTGAAAGAGCAAAAGAAGCAAAAGAAATCAGAGCAGAAGGTGAGCAAGCTGGGCAGGAAGTTAAATCAAAAGCTGATAAACAAAAAAGGGAAATTATTGCTAGTGCAATAAAAGAAGCCCATGAAATAAGGGGGCGTGGTTATGCTGAAGCAACCAGAATTTATAATGAGGCGTTTAAGGTTGATGAAGAGTTTTTTAATTTTTACCGCTCTATGAGCGCTTACAGCAAATCATTCGCTGGAAATAACACTAAATTTATACTTTCACCAAATAATAATTTCTTAGATATTTTGAACAAGGGATGGAAATAGTTTATGAAAAGTAAGGTTTTATCTATATTTACATGTTTTTTGATTTCGTTATCCTCGTATGCTAACATGTTTGACTGGGGTGCAAAAAAAGCTTCAGATACTAACACTTCTACATGCAACTGTAATCAAGGACTTGCTGACCTGGTGGAAGAGCTTATTCCTGCAGTTGTGAATATCTCAAGCGAACAAATCATTAAACAAGAAAGTAACAATAGAACTAGAATCCCTTTTACACCAAGAAATAATTTTTTTGATGATTTCAGAGAGTTTTTTGAACATTTTGATCAATTTTTTATGGACAGGAGTCCAAGCATCAATAGAGAGGTAGTGCTGCTTGGGTCTGGATTTACTATAGACAAAAGTGGAACTATCGTAACTAATTATCACGTTATTAAAAACGCTCAAGATATCACAGTTACTATGAATGATAATACTTATTTCAAAGCAGAAGTTTTAGGCTATGACGCAAAAACTGATCTTGCTGTGCTTCAGATTAAAGCTGACAAAGACCTTTCTTTTGTAGCATTTGGTGACTCTGATAAAGCAAGGGTTGGTGATACGGTCATGGCAATAGGCAATCCATTTGGGCTGGGTGGCTCTGTAAGCACAGGAATTATATCTGCAAGGTCCAGAGACATCAGTATTGGCACCATGAATGAATTCATTCAAACTGACGCTGCAATCAATAGAGGTAACTCTGGAGGGCCACTATTTGATTTAAATGGAAAAGTCATAGGTATTAATACCGCCATCTATTCCCCATCTGAGTCTGGCGGTAACGTGGGTATAGGCTTTGCCATACCGTCTAATCTAGCTGTATCAATCATTGACACACTAAAAAGTGGCAAGAAGATAAAACACGGTTGGCTTGGTGTGCAAGTTCAGCCTATAACAAGAGAATTTGCAGAGTCTTTGGGTTTAAAAGATACAAAAGGTGCATTAGTTGCAGACATAGTAAAGGACAGTCCAGCAGAGAAAGGTGGTATCAAAGTAGGTGATATATTACTAGAATTTGATGGCAAAAAAGTTGAGAGAATGACACAGCTACCTCAAATGGTTTCAAGAACTGAACCTGAGAAAAAAGTGCAAGTTAAGTTACTGAGAAGTGGTAGAGAAGTTAATATCAAAGTCATAATCGGAGAATCTACAAGTGACAACCAAGGTAACAACCAAGAAGAAAATGAATCACCATCTGATTATATAACTGGTTTAACTGTCTCAAATCTACCACAAGAGTCAAAAGAGAGCAAAAATGATGTGCCTACAAAGGGTGTAATAGTTACCAATGTAGATGTTAGCAAGAACGTTACGTTGCGTGGTATCAAAAAAGGAGACATTATTATGCAAATAAATGGAACTTATATAGAAAACGTTGAAAGCTTCCAAAATCAAATAAATTTAGAAAAAGAGAAGGATAAAGAAAAAGCAATAATGTTGCTTATTTACCGCAACGGAAATCAGTTTTTTACTTCAATAAAGCTAAAAAAGTAATTTCGTAAATCATTTACCAAATTCACAAAACAGCAACGTTGTAAGTTTGCTGCTGTAGTACTTTAGCCTAATTTAAAACCGACCTATTACATGAAAAACTAGCCTACCGTTATTCCAGCTACACAGCTAGAATCTCATTTCACTTTATGGCAGTGTCATCCAAGTAGTCCATCCTCCCGTTATTCCAGCGCCCTCTTCTTGTCATCTCATACCAATTCCCACTACACAGAAAGCGGACAGACAACAGTGGAAAAAAGCTACCCAATAGAAACAAAAAAAACTGCTTGACAAGTTCCTCCAAACCCATTACCACAACAGCAAGGGTATTTCTGACTCAAAACTTGTTTTTGATCTGCAGGCTCAATGACAAAATTCAGTAAAAAACTCAGGGTATTTTTTGGCAGATTGTATCAAATTATAGCGACTGCATGTCTTTTTCATTTTTTCTACATTCAGCCAAATCGTGCTTGAACTAAGCGTCAGCAAATTATTATAGCACCAATTTAAAGTATTATAGAATCAAAACTCGCCACTCGGGATTTCTTTTGCTTTTTTTTCGTTTGGTGAATTTCTTAAACATTTTATCTGAGACAATTTGAGAGCACACGAAAAACACCAATTTTAAAATAACTGCTTTTTAGTATGCAAGAAGTCTGCTCGTATCTGTTCAAAGGTATGGTTAAGATACAAGTGAAAAGACTTTAAATTTTTGCCTCAAACCACATTACACCGTATTTAGCCCATTTTTTCTAGCTCGTTCAACCATTTTCTGCCGCTTCGCTGCGTTTCATAAGGTAGTGAGTGGATGTTTTTTCGGTATACTAAAATCCAAGAAAGTTAGTTTTTGTGCTATAATGGTCCTTTATTGAAAATAGCGTTGATGGATATCACTACTGGTTTATTAGGGGATATTAGTAATTTAATAGATAGAGCAAAGAATCATCTCTCCACGCAGTTCAATTCTACTTTAGTGTTACTAAATTGGGAAATTGGCTTTAGAATAGACCAAGAAATCTTAAAATACAAATGTGCAGACTATGGCAAACGAATCATCCCCCAACTTGCAAAAGAACTTCAGATTAAATATGGACGTGGATTTGATAGAGCCTCATTATTTCGGATGGTGCAATTCTCCAAACTCTTTCCCGATCAAGAAATTGTTGCGACACTGTCACAACAATTGAGTTGGTCAAACTTTGTAGAAATTATTGCAATTTCTGATAATCTGAAGCGCGACTACTATTTAGAGATGTGTCGTGTTGAAGGATGGAGTGTTAGAACACTACGTAGTAAAATCGATACTATGTTATATGAACGTACGGCATTAGCAAAAAAACCTGAGGACTTCATAAAACAAAGCATCAAACAGTTACGTGAAGAAAATACGCTAGCACCTGAATTTATTTTTCACGATCCATACTTTCTTAACTTTATGGAATTGCCATTAAGTTATAGTGAGACTGATCTAGAAAATACGATTTTGGATGAATTGATAAAATTTTTACAAGAGTTTGGCAACGATTTTTGTTTTGTGACACGTCAAAAAAGGATGAGCACTAAAGCAACTGATAGGTATTTAGACCTGCTATTTTTGCATAGAGGATTAAGGCGTCTTATTGCAATAGAACTAAAAATCGGTCGGTTTGAACCAGCCTACAAAGGACAAATGGAATGGTACTTGAATTGGTTAGATAAAAATGAACGAAAACCAGATGAAGAAAAACTTCTAGGGATTATTTTATGTGCCGATAAGGATCAAGAAGATATAGAATACCTGGAGCTTGAGGGGTCTAATATTCACGTTGCGCAATATTTAACACAGCTACCCCCTAGTCTCTGTGAACAAAATTTTAGAGAAGCCATATGAGAGAACCAACGAAGTTTAAAAAACCCATAAAAACCTCAGCAGTCTTGTCA
>NZ_WQMP01000202.1:0-799 GCF_013366855.1 Wolbachia endosymbiont of Madathamugadia hiepei | reverse complement strand
GAGTTTATAGGTTAAAGGTTTATAAATTACCTCTTGCAGAGCCAACAGCACGTGGAAGAGCGCTTGTTAATGTATTTCCTCTCACTGAAGGTGAAACTATAACTAACATCATGCCGCTCCCAAGTGAGAATGATGAAAATCAGAATATAGTCTTTGCTACTGCTCATGGAAACATAAGGCGTAACTCTTTAGCAGACTTCCACTATATTCCAAGTAATGGAAAGATAGCAATCAAGCTCGATGAAGGAGACAAGTTAGTGTCGGTTAAAGTATGCAACGAAATTGATCACGTTTTACTTTCAACGACGCTTGGGAAAAGCATCAGATTTGTTGTAAGTGATGTTCGCCAATTCAAAAGCCGCAATTCAGATGGTGTGAGAGGCATCAAACTTGTAAAGAGCGACAGCGTGATATCCATGACCATACTAAACGGTATAGGTGTTACAACAGAAACAAAAGAACTTTACCTAAAAGTTCCACTTGCAAAAAGGCTGGAAGCTGCTACTAATAACGCCATTGATTCTAAGTTAGAAAAGACTTTGAACGATTTGGGAATAGATAGTGAATTATTCTTAAAACTTGCGGTGAATGAGGAGTTTATACTAACCATTACCGAAAATGGCTTTGGTAAAAGAACTTCTGCGTATGAGTACAGAGTAACCAATAGGGGTGGTGTTGGTATCACCAATATTCTTGCTACCAGCAGAAACGGCAGTGTCGTTGCTAGTTTTCCAGTTGAGCAGGGTTACAATATAATGCTCATTACAGATAAAGGAAAGTTAATTCGCATTTCAGTGGA
>NZ_WQMP01000026.1:0-10254 GCF_013366855.1 Wolbachia endosymbiont of Madathamugadia hiepei | reverse complement strand
GATCTCCTATTAACTTTTTAGTTCACATCTTTTCTACGCTTATTTCATATTCTTTACAACGCAAAAAACCTTCCATTTCCAACTCTTTCTTTGTCGGCTAATCCATAGTTAGCATCAAGAGTAATTGCCTTTAGCTTAAGTTAAGCAATAAGCCTAATTGTAGCTATACAGCATTGCATAGTCAAATGCTTTTCCCAACCACTGAAGTCAAGCGGATCATCTTTCATGACCCGCGTTTATTTTATCTACTTCAGGAGTATTGAAAGGAGTTATCATAGAATTCTCAAGTTGTGTTGCTACTTGCTCTAAGCCCTTGCTTATGGTTCGGTCTTGACCTAGAATGTTATCGAAGTGCTTGCCCTGTTGTTGCACCTTGTTATCTGACGTATCTCTCTGAGCAGCTCCTTTCATGTTATAAGCATTCTCTACACTCTTTTCGTCTTCACCTAAAAGTTTTTCTAGTACCTTCTTAACAAAGCGCTTTAGAAGACTGAAAAGTCCTTCTTCTTTTTGATTTTCTTGAGGCACATTATCTTCTTTATTCAACCCAGGCTTTTTATCACTGTATTTCTCTCTTATAGGGCTTCTACTCATCAAAGAGAAATCAACAGCCTGTGATTTAGATTCCGACAGAGCCTGAGCCTCTGCATTCAACGATAGTTGTGCGTCTGTTTGCACAGAAGTCTCTTTTTGTCTACTTTGCTCAAAGTTTTTACCTTCTGCTGTAGGCTTTTCCGGGGTGTCTTGGAGTTCTTTGTCACTTTTTGGTCCTGCAACTTTTTCACTTCTGAAGATACCCTTGCCTTTATATTGGCGGTCAAGCTCAGCAATTCTTTCGAAATCTTGATGTACTTTTTCAGCTGCATGGCTCTTTCGACTTTCAAGCTTCTGATTCAATTTAGCAATGGTCTTTACTTTATCTTCTAATGAAGATCCTTCTGGGAAAGGACCTGGGGAACGCCCAAAAACATCTTTAAATTTTTTTTCGACACCTGTTTGAGGTTTATCTTTAACTTCAGTCATACCTACTCCTAATAAAGCTTATAAAACCAGTGTGTTAGCTCATTATGTAGAAATGGTTAACACAACTTGCAATAAGTAATGTTTCTTGTGATCATTAAGAGCGTCCTATTTATATTTTTTTCATCAAAATGTTATTTACTTATTAACCTAAAATACGTAACAATGTAGAAATGAAAAACAGCCCATTAGCAGTAGTATTTGACTGGGATAATACCTTAGTTGACACCCAAGACAATATTTCTAATGCCATTAAGCATACCTTAGACTCAATGGGGTACAGTAATAAAGCTGCTGATAGAAATTCCCATGAGTCGAGAAAGATCTACATGGTCAATTTATTTGGCGATCAGTGGAAAAAAGCGAATCAGATATACCAACAATACTTAGACAATGCACTGTTGCAAAACATTACTCTAAATCAAGGAGTAGAGAAAATGCTGCAGACGTTGAAAAGCCATAATATCTATCTAGCAATAGTAAGTAATAAGAAAAACACTAATTTACGTGAAGAAGTAGCCTATTTTAAGCTAGACTCTTACTTTGAGAGAGTAGTTGGTTCATGCGATACTGCAGAAGATAAACCATCTGCAACCCCACTGCTATTTGCACTAGGAGAGAGTACGTTGCCTATAAATAAAGAAAATGTGTTTTTCATTGGTGACAGTATCACAGATATTTTATGTGCAAAAAACGCCAATTGTTTACCAATTGTATACGGCCAATCAATAAGTGGATACGAAGATTTGTTATGTTTTCAACATTTTGATAAACTTACAGATTTTATAATAAAATATTTAAAAGATAGGTAATGACTGCTGTTATGGAAATTGCCAGTATCAAAAGGCGCTTTTGTGCATATTTAATAGATGTAGCAATTTTACTAATTCTAAACTTATTAATAATACTATTGTTAAAGAATTTTCCGTTAATTTTAGATCTATCATATATGTGTGTAAATTGCAGTTACTTCACATATTTTATATCTTCAGCAGTTCAGGCAACTCCCGGTCAGCAGTTAATGAACATACATACCATAAGCCTAGACGGTTCTAAAATAGACTTGAGTTTAGCATTTGATAGAAGCATCTCTCAGTTTTTTCTTTATCTATTGAAAAACGTAATACTTATCCTTGTCGGGCTTTTTCAAGAACAAGATGCGTTAGTAAGCGTTTTCAACATATTGGTAGTAGTTATGGTAGTAGTTATAGAGCAGCTGCTTTTCCTCTGCTGGTATTTGGTTGCTTGCTTCTCTCAGAAAAAACAGACATATCACGATATGCTATTTGATACGATTGTTGTGAAAGGAACTATCAAATAGATTAAATCTTTTGCATACCCAATTTATGGTAAGAAATTTTCAGGAGAAATGCTTGGAAGTTACATGACAAAGTAAAAACACAGGGTAGTGCGCTACATGTGTGGTGTGCCCGGTAGGATTCGAACCTACGACCCACAACTTAGAAGGCTGTTGCTCTATCCAGCTGAGCTACGGGCACCAACGTATACAAAATGCTTCTTAACGCGCATGAAGTCAAGGTATTTCAGTAAATACGATGTTTATCTTGCAAGACCTTATCATCCCAGCATGGATGCAACTTTTTCTGTATTTTGTGGTCAAGGTGACAGAGTTTTAAAAGTAAGTTATTTTTATCTTTTAGTAAGAAGACAGCCCATGGATATTAAAATTGCACCTTCTATACTTTCAGCAGACTTTGCAAAATTAGGGGAAGAAGTAAGAAAAATTAGCGATTTAGGCGTAGATTATATACATATAGACGTTATGGATGGAAACTTCGTTCCGAATATTACAATTGGTTCGGGTGTTGTTTCTGCAATACGTAAGTATAGCAATCTTCCTTTTGATGTACACTTAATGGTTAAATCTCCTGGTAACCATATTGAAAGCTTTATAAATGCTGGTGCTGATATTATCACTATACATGCAGAAGCAGAGATACACCTTGAGAGACTGGTAAAAAAAATAAAGTCATACAAAAACGTAAACGATACAAAAAAAACAATTCAAGTTGGAGTTTCAATCGTTCCTTCAACTTCTCCAAATGTGCTTGAGTATATAATACATGAACTAGATATTGTGCTGATTATGACAGTCAACCCCGGATTCGGAGGGCAGGAGTTTATCCATTCGCAGCTACACAAGATATCCGTTGTGAAGAAAATGATACAAGAGCGTAATCTTAAAACGCAAATTTCAGTAGATGGTGGAGTGAGCACCCTAAACACAGCCGATATAATAAAAGCAGGTGCAGATATCTTGGTCGCTGGGTCAGCAATATTTAGAGCTGAAAATATGAAGAAAGCTGTGAACGACCTTAAAAACCTGTTGCTATAGCTGCCTGAATCTCTAGTTGAGAGACAAATCAACAACCGATATCATCCCAGTACCTGGGTACTGAGATAAAGGAGGTAATACAAGAAATCTACTCTCAATAAAAGCTCGATGATGAATCATCACTACCAAATTGTTGTCTGTTACTCCTGTTACTGAACCCAGAACGAGGACGAGTAGGTCTCTTACAATGCCCAGGTTTTCTATTGAATGAACTATTATAATAATCTCTATCACTTGAACCATCTTTCTTTTCTTCATTATAGAGCTCGCCTTCAAAAAATTCACCTGTCTCTTGATCAACGCGACGCCTTGACAATTTCGGACATCCACCTTTTTCAAAATCAATTACCAGCGCTTTGAAAACATCGCCCTGTTTAAGTATATCCTCAATAGAATCTATATGCTGATTAGCCACTTCACTTATGTGTATTTTTCCTTTTCTTCCATTGAGAAGTTCAAGCTCTACAATAGACTTGTCTATTTTGATAACTTTGGCATCAACTATTGCACCTTGCTCTAGTTCTGTTATTGAATCAATCAACATATTTTTTGCAATTTCAGCTTCAGTGCTACTCATGGCAAACACAGAAACTTTGCCGTCATCCCCTATCTCAATTTTTGCATTACTTCTTTCACATACACTGCGTATATTTTTTCCTTTAGCACCAATAGCCGCAGAAATTTTATCTTTATCTATGTAAAATGATACCATTCTTGGTGCATGGCTTTTCACGTCATCGCTATGTTCTGAAATCACTGCATTCATTTTTTCTAAGATATGTAACCTTCCAGCTTTTGCTTGCTCCAAAGATTTTTCAACAATTTCAAAGCTTATACCAGAAATTTTCATATCCATTTGCAGTGCCGTAATTCCTTCACTAGTTCCTGCTACTTTAAAGTCCATATCGCCAAGATAATCTTCATCACTCAGGATATCGGAAAGTATTGTATACTCATCTTTATCTTTGATGAGGCCCATAGCAATTCCAGCAACGGGAGCCCTTATCGGCACGCCTGTATCCATTAAGGCAAGGGAAGTTCCACAAACTGTTGCCATAGAAGAAGAACCATCTGATTCCATAATTTCGGATACTACTCTTATTGTGTAAGGAAATTCGGATTTATCAGGTAAAACAGGATGAATTGCTTTCCAAGCAAGTTTACCATGACCTATTTCTCTTCTTCCTGGTGCACGTATAGCAGAAGCCTCTCCAACAGCAAATGAAGGAAAATTGTAATGCAACATGAAATGTTCACGTCTATCACCTTCAATGTCGTCTACAATTTGCTCGTCTTGAGTAGTACCGAGAGCAGTAACAACCAGTGCTTGAGTACTACCTCTTGTAAATAATGCAGAACCATGTGTTCTAGATAAAATGTCAACTTCAACCTCTATCTGACGTATTTCATCGTGCTTACGACCGTCTATCCTCATACCTTTCTTTTTAATTATCTCGCGCGCTAAGGATCTTTCAAAGCTTTTTATTGCATATGTAATTAATTTCTCATCTTTTCCAGCTTTCTTAAGAGTGTTTAATATATCACCTCTGAGCGCTTCTAAAGTTTGAGCTCGCTGTTGTTTTACTGTTTGTGAGTACGCATTTTCAAAATCTTTACTGTACTTTTCAAGATCCTGTATTATGTCTGACATATCAATAGGAGCGGAGCTCTCAGGTTTCTTGCCAATTGCGTTAGCAAACTCTTTTATAAGCTTAATGACGGGTTGAAGGTGTTCATGACCAAATTTTATTGCGCTTAGAACATTTTCTTCAGAAAGCTCCTTTACCTCTGATTCAACCATCAAAATTGAATGCTCGTCACCAGATAAAAACAGATCTAAGCTGCTTGTTTTCATCTCTTGAACAGAAGGGTTGAGTACATAGTTGCTATTTTCATCACAACCAACCAAAGCTCCAGCTATGGTAGAGTAAAGAGGAACACCAGAAATTGCAAGGGCTGCAACAGTACCAATCAATGCTGGTACTTCAGGAGGGTTGATCGTATCATAAGTTAATAAATTGCACGCCACACTGACTTCATCGTGAAAACCTTCTGGGAATAGCGGTCTTATGCTTCTATCTATTACCCTTGAAATTAAAGTTTCCCTATCAGATGGCTTACCTTCTCTTTTAAAAAAGCCACCGGGAATCTTGCCCATGGCATAGCTTTTTGCAATAAATTGTACATTTAGAGGCAGGAAATCAACATTTTCTTCCTTCTTTTTACGTACAACAGTTACTAAAATGGAAGTATCCCCGTAATTTACAACGACTGAACCATCAGCTTGACGTGCTATTTTTCCAGTTTCTAAAGATAAGGTACGCCCACCCCAGTCTATAGATTTTTTTATAATTTCAAACATACAAAATTCCTCGATTATTTTCTAATGCCTAACTTCTCTATTAACTCCTGATAGACCTGATTACCAAACTTACGCCTTATATAATTTAAATGTTTGCGTCTTCTACCTATTAATATAAGTAAACCACGCTTAGAGTGATGGTCATGCTTGTGCACTTTAAAGTGCTCAGTTAAGTTACTGATCCTTTCGGTTAAAATAGCACATTGTACAAAAGATGAACCTGTGTCATTTTCTTTAATAGCATATACATTTATTAAATTCTTTTTCTTTTCTGATGTTATTGACATCTAAACCTCATTTCAAATATTAAAAACACGAATAGGTTTTACACAACCATAAGTAAAACTGCAGATTGCAACGGGTAAATTACCCACTATCGTACAAAAAATATCATAATTCTTTAAATTGCGCAAGTTATTTAATACGATTTCCTGACCTTTTCTGATTTTCTCCGCTTCCTCTGCGGAAATTTCAACCTTGAACATTGATTTTAAAGCTGACGCGATGGGGATAATAAAACTTTTTGCATTACTCTCTATTACCCCATCACCTTCTGTCATCCCAGTGCTTGACACTGGGATCCATTCTTCTTTTTTTCTGGATTCCAGCGTCACACGCTGGAATGACACCGAAAAGCGAATTTTTTCAACAAGCTGTTCAATTGTCACTGATTCAGTTTCTCTAAAACTGCCTACCATGGTCCTTCTTAATTGGGTGATATGTCCAAAGCAATTTAATGCAATTCCAAGATCTCTTGCAATTGACCTCACATACACGCCACTACCGCACAGCATAGAAAAATCAGCACTGTTATTTATGGTGTCAGCAGAGATCAATTTCAGTTCATATATTCGCACTAAGCGGGGCTTTATATTCGCTTTTTGCCCGCTTCTTGCTAATTTATACGCCCTTGTCCCGTTGATTTTTATTGCTGAGAATTGAGGAGGAGTTTGTGCTATCTCGCCAACAAAGTTCTTGATCGCGCAGTTTATTTGGTTATACTCAGGTTTTATGTTGCTAGCTTTAATGGTATCACCATCTAAGTCGTCTGTGGTTTTTTGCTCTCCCCATTTTATTGTGAAATTGTATGCCTTTGAATCGCAAAATAAGTATGGTATAGTTTTTGTCGCTTCACCAAGGGCAATTGGCAACACACCTGAAGCTAAGGGGTCAAGGGTTCCCAAATGACCAGCTTTTTTAATTCCAAAAATCTTTTTAACTTGGGCTACAGCTTGTGCAGAACTAATTCCTATCGATTTGTCGAGATTCAGCCAACCATGTATCATATATTAACTGTACATGATTAGTAGCAATTTAGGAAGTAACTCAGAATATACTTATTTTGTTAAATTATTATAAAAAAAGGCTTGACTAACATGTGTTATTAATATATACTTAATTTTTTATTATTCATATTTTAAGAGGTTATTATGCCAAACGACGAAAAAAATCAAAACACACCAAGCATATGGGCATGCGAAAACGCTGCACATATCACAAAAATAGGTATCGAAGGTACAGTTACAGTTGCATCTTTAACAGCAGCAATAACAACAATACTCGTTGCTACTGGTGCAATTGCTGGGCCTGCATTTTTAGCATCTGTTGCTAACCCTGTTGGAATTGCAGCTTTATTCGTTGCCGCTGTATACTTTACCGCAGCAGCTTATTCTTCATATCAGCAAATGCATAAGAATGAGGAAATAAGTGCTGTAGCTAAAGATGACATGGTTGGCAAGAGTGAAGTTGTTTCAACATTCCTTGATAAATTGAAAAACAATCCAGAACAGATTAAAAGTTTGCAAGGTATACTTGGTGGAACGCCACAGCAAAGTATACTTGGAGCCAGAGGTTAAGCTAAGAATAATCAGAGGTAGATCATTTCTACCTCTTTCCTTTGCCTCAACTATATCCTCATCAAAATCTATCGCTTCTGCTTTTTTTGAAAGATGTCATCCAAGTAGCTCCTTTTCCTGTCATGCAAGTAGCTGACACTGGCATCCAGTTTTTGGTAGTCTCATTGAAAATGCTGTATAGTGCTCTTGTTTATGATCAGTTTTGCTGGATCCCAGTGTCCAGACACTGGGATGACATCCTCCTGGTAGGCTCAAATTGCGATATTCGTACAACCATGTGTCAGCTACTTACATGACACCACTTTTGCTTCAATATTCACCATACCTCTGAATAGATATGATCTTTAAATATGTGACTTCAGCTCTTCAGCGTATAAGCTCCCTAGCCCTACCTTATAGTTAGGATAAACTAAAGAGATGCCAAGATCTCTTTTAACTTTAACGTTGCTTACTTTTTTTGATCCTAAATAAAAACTCTGTGTGCAGTCAGGCAAGGAAGAAACCTCCACTGGCTCTGGAGCACTAACATTCAGAAGTTTGGCCGCGTATACTACCACTTCAGATTGTGTAGCGGGCAAGTCGTCTGCACAATTGTATATTTCACCGGGTTTTATGTTTTGCATGGAAGAAAATAAAATATTCGATATATCTTCAACATGAATACGAGAAAAAAAATGTCCTTCTTTTCGCACATTTCTTGCTTTACTGAGTTGCAAATCAACTAATACGTTTCTACCGGGACCGTATATTCCAGCCAAGCGAAAAACATGAACAGGTAAATTGCTATTTAGCCATTTCTTTTCGGATCTAAGGCGATTTTCTCCTCTGTGTTCTGCAGGTTTTGTTTCAGATTCTTCTGTAACCCAATTACCAGCGTGGTCGCCATAGACACTAGTTGCAGATAGATAACCAAGCCATTTGACATTTTGAAAGTAATGGCCATATCTCTCCAGCACATCATCACCATCTGGCGGGATGGAAATTAAAATATGTGTTACGTCTTGAAATGTATCTTTGCCCACTTCATTGTAATTAAAGAGACTAACGCTTCGTATACCTTGATTTCTTGAAGTGCCGCTAACTTTACAACCTAAATTCAGCAACTTTTTCGATAGAAACCTAGCTACATATCCATAACCGAAGCAAAACAAGTGCATGGAAATTAGTTTTTGAAATTTTTCTTAATAAATTCTACACCCAATCTTATTCCTTCTTCATTGATAATGTGGCCCAATGCATGAATTGGGTGCCCCTCAACATTTATTCCATTTTCCTTTAGAGCTTTAACTGCCAAATCAAGAGAAGAAAAAGGTACTACATCATCAGCATCACCATGGATAATGCACATGTTGGGCTTTGATTTGATCTCTGGTGCAACTTTTGAAGGCGAAAGAAACCTACCAGAATATGCAACAACCGATGCACAAGACTGGGAGCGGGTAAGAGCTGTGTGTATTGCAAGCATTGCCCCTTGGGAAAACCCAATCAAAGAAAGCTGTGCATCATTTAAGCTAAGCTCTTTTAACTTCGTATCAATAAAATGATTTACTATCGATGTAGCACTTTTTACTCCATTATATAGCGCCTCTTTACTGCGATCTTCTAAGCTGAACCATTGATAACCATCACCTCTTTCCCTTTCAAATGGAGCACTTGGTGCTATAAAACAAGAATCAGATAAAGATTTGCCCATAACTTTAGCAAGATGAACAAAGTTATCACCGCTTGATCCCCAGCCGTGTAAGCAAACAATTAAATTTTTCTTATTTCCACTCGCACAAATTTCTGGACCTTTAAGTTCAATCATTTCTTTTCTTTTTGTGTTTATACCTTTATTTAACACTGATTTTCAGATTTGTAAAAACTATATTGTTCCATTATTAAAGAGAAAAGGAGCCCACGTTAATTGTTTGTGCAGGGATTTATTTAGGTATATATTTTAGTTTATTTAGCAAAAGCCATGAGCATTGATGATAGAGTAGTTTTTAAGATTTACAAACCAACAAGAACTGCAACACAATCAGGCTTAGGTAATACTCACTTTTGGCACCTAAGAACTGAACCTGATCCTTACTATATTGAACCTCTGATGGGATGGGTTGGCTCAAAAAACCCCAAAAAACAGATTGTATTAAAGTTTGATTCCCTTGAAAAAGCAGTATTCTACGCAAAAAAACGCAATGCTAAATATGTAATTGAAATGCCAAAAGACATTAAGAGACGCCCAAAGTCTTACGCGAGTAATTTCATACCTAAGTAAGTTCTGTTGTAGAACATAGGCTTCACAGATGCTCCTACTATAAGAAAACTGTATCATTCAAGTAGTTCATAGAAACAGAGTCAAAAAACTACTTGACAAATTTCTCCGATTCCCTTATAATGATACTCAAGCTATTTGTTTATCTTCGCAATCTGCGAAGGTTAATGACAAAAAACTTAGGGTATTTGGCATCTCATGTTTAAATTTTTGCACTATGTGCACCTTACGTCTTTTTAAAACTTCTGGTTTTCAAGCTGAAACGCACTTATGAGTTGTTTAAGACAGTATAGAACGTCAAATAGACAAGGGAGAATTTGAATACTAGCTGCTCTGGGTTTCTTTTACCTTTTTTCCTGCTTAGTAAATTTCTTAACGTTTACAGTTTTGGTTGTTTACATTT
>NZ_WQMP01000025.1:0-10459 GCF_013366855.1 Wolbachia endosymbiont of Madathamugadia hiepei | reverse complement strand
TTTTGTCATTAACCTGCACAGATTGCGAAGATAAATAAATAGCTTCAGTATCATTATAAGGGTAACGGCGAAGGTTGTCAAGTAGTTTTTTCATCTCTTTATTTGACCAAAAATCTCCTGTTTCCTTACGCCTTTTTCTTCACTCATATAAAGCTGTCTTGCCAATTTTAAATCCCTTTGCAACACCTGCCACACTTTCTCCTCAATACTTTCCATAAACCTTCAAGTATTCTGGCACTACATTTTCAATTGATAATGGACGGATTTTTATTGTTTCAAGGTCAGTTGATTTTTCGATTGAGCTACTCATCATAACTTTCACCTGATCTCGAGTAAGCATGGGATTTGTATCACCGGTTATAGGCTTTAGCAACATAGAAATGATCCTACTTTCTAGGAAAAAAGCTATTAACTTGGCCATTGGGAAAGATACGTTGACTAACAAGCACTTTCTGTTAGTAACATTCAAAATAAACTTTAATAAGCTTTTGAAAGAATAGGTCTTTGGTCCGCCTATATTGTAGATTTTCTTATCTTTTTTGTTAAGTTTGATGATACGATATACCACTTCAGCTAGGTCGGTTACACATATCGGCTGAAATTTAGTTGTTCCACCGCCAATTAGCGGCAAAAAAGGGAGAATTGTCGCTAACTTCGCAAATTTATTAAAGAAACTATCTTCTTTGCCAAATACAAGGCTGGGCCTAATTATTATTGCTTCTGGAAATGCTGAAGTTACAGCTTTTTCGCCTTCCCATTTACTTTGGGCATATTTTGACAGCTTGCTATTTTCTATCCCCATAGCAGAAAAATGTATCATCATGGGTACATTTTTTATCTTTGCAGCCCTTGCTATTCTTTCAGCTATGCCAACATGAATGGCATAGAAATCATGCTTTTTTGCCTCATATAATACTCTTACTAAGTTTATGACTGCATCACATTCCTCCATACTTTCCAAAATTGATTTTTCATCAAAAAAATCGCCTTTAAGTACTGATATTTGACCTAAATTTCCACATAATTTCAGGCAAGCAGCTTTTTCCTGGTCACGAGTAAATATTCTTATTAAATACCCCGCTGCTGCCAGGCGTCTTACAATGTCTTTTCCTATAAACCCTGTTCCACCAAAAATAACTATACGTTTTGTCACGATTAAAACTTCTAATAACTTAACCCTAAATTAATACAGTAGTTTTATTTAATATTCTATTATGAATCTCTGTACTATAAGATCCATTTTCATTCCACGTGAGCCTTTTACTAGAATTACATCATTATTCTGAACAATATTAGCTAAGTCACTTTTCAATTGGTTGGAATCATTAAAATGCGTGCCTTTCATATTGCTTGGCAAAAGCCCGTGCAATTCTAACATAAATTTACCGACTGTATAAACTTTACTCACACCACATTCTACGATAAAATCAAGCAACTTCGCATGAAATGCTACGCTTTCATTACCAAGTTCTAGCATATCGCCAAGCAGTGCCACTTTCCTCTGATTAGAATATGTACCTAAAGTCCTTATTGCAGCTCCCATTGAAGCAGGATTGGCGTTATAGGAATCATCAATCAAATATACGTTCTTCCCATTGTATTTAGCTTTGTGAACACTACCTCTACCTTTGGTTACGCTAAAATTCTCAAGTGCAAGTGGTAATTTCGATAAATCAAGTCCGAGACTTTGTACGACTGCTGCAACAGCCAACACAGAGTATGCAAAATGTTCGCCTTGCGCAGATAAACTACAGTCTATGATCGGATTATTATTCAGTCTAATTTTTAAATTCAGCCCGCCATTGTTTCTTATGAGGTCTAATAAATGAACAGTAGCACTTTTATCTTTACCAAAACTTATTACATCTCTATTGGCATGTGATGAGAGATAGTCATAATATTTATTATCTCTGTTCAAAACCAAAGTGCCGTTATTTTTCATGCCATACAGAACTTCCAATTTTGCTTGTGCGATATCAAGTAACGACGAAAAATTCTCAACATGTGCAGGTTCTACGTTGGTGATAACCGCAATATCAGGATTACTAATCTTCGATAACTCTTTTATTTCACCAGCTTTGTTCATCCCCATTTCAAGAATTAAGTACTGGCAACTTTCCGGAGCTTTCAGAACTGTCAAAGGCAATCCTATATTATTATTCAAGTTCCCTTCGTTTACATGAGACACTCCATATTGCGATAAAACAGTGTGCAGCATGTCCTTTGTAGTGGTTTTCCCGACACTACCTGTGGTTGCAATAACTTTAGCATTAACAAGAACATTTCTAACGTAGTATGACGCTATATCATGCAAAGCTTTGAGAGTATCTTGCACAACAATTAGAGGAAGATTTCTATATTTGCCTTCGCTTACCACTGCGGCTGCTGCCCCTTTTAAAAATGCTTCATGTAAAAAATCATGCCCATCAAAGTTCTTCCCTTTAAGAGCAATAAATACATCACCTTCTTTTATGCTTCTTGTATCTGTTGAAATATTCGAGCTATGTACCCAATTACAACTACCCACTTCTCTTCCGCCAGTAGCATCGATGATATTATTTGCGTTCCACTTGAACATAATTTAGCCTTAAAGCAAATTGAACAATAAAAGTAGCGAAAATACTACATGCTTAAGAAAATTTGTAAATAATAGTTGCAACCCCTATAAATTCGTCTTATAATGGATGTAGAAGTTTAAATGTTTTCATTTATAATAGGAATACACTATAGTATTTAGTGTTAAAGTACTTTGGGGGTATATATGGGACCAAGTGATAAAGAAGATGTTTCAAGCAAAAAGCTTACTTCTATATTAGCTAAAATTGGTAACGCAGTTTCAGGAGTAGGAGGATTTTTGGGTAGGGGTGGAGAAGCTCTAGGTTATGGTATAATATATCCTATACAGTCAAAAAATTGGTTCAAGTCCTTTGGTGAAATGTGGCACGACATAAAAAATGGTTGGAATTATGTTATTGGAACCCAAACTAAAGAGTATGACCCACCTATAGAAACTACACAAGCTAGCAAGAATCTCGGCATAGAAATAATAAGCCATAAGGATGGGAAAATAAAATTTTTAGCGTCAAAAACTTTGACGGGAGATATACCTTATTTGACGCCAGAACAATTAGGTAAAATAGAAGAGCTAAATAAGAAAAACAAGTATTCAAGCATAGCTATTTTTAAAGAAGGAAACAAAGTTGTAATTGAAGTTGATGTTAAGGAAATTACCAACAATATTAAAAACGATCCTGAACACAAAGGAAAGAGCCCAGAAAAGATAAAAGAGCTTATTATTGGACAAATTAAACAGAAAGTTGATGATGACCTTAAGGAGCTGGCAAAAATTACTGGTGGAGAGTTGGAACGTCACACGGACCGAAAATTGCTATATGGCATTGCGGAAAAATTGTATCGAGAGTATGATGGTCAGGACAAATTAGCAGAAGCTATAAAGCCACTAGAGCAGTCTTCAGAAACTGTAGTACCTAATAAGTCATCAAGTACTATGAAGTCTTCAGAAACTGTTAAAAACGAAGAGTTTAACATGACTAATCCTAGCCAGTTTCCTTTTAAAGAAGCTATATCTCCTATAAAAAGTATGCGGTTATTACAAGATGTCAAAGAGCAAGCAAAAGGATTGGAAGGTGCTTTTAATTTTAGGGATGTCTCTCCTGGTGAAAAGATAGAATCACCACTTACATCTGCTATAGGGGATAAAAAAGGAGAGCGAAAAAGCCGCTAAAATATGAGCAATGGGGTTTATGATAGCAATAATATCTTTGCTCAAATATTAAGGGGTGAGTTGCCTTGTGAGAAGGTGCACGAAAATGAGGGTGTGTTGGCGTTTTATGATAAGTATCCTGACGCACCAGTTCATATTTTAGTTATACCAAAAAACCAGTATATTTCATATGACGACTTTATTCTAAAAACCCCTGCAGAGGAGATAGTAAGTTTCTTTAAAACTGTAAGAGAAATAACACATAAGTATAACCTAGAAAAAACAGGATATAGATTGGTTACTAACTACGGTGAGAATGGAGAACAAGTTGTACCACACTTTCATATGCATATTTTAGGTGGTAAAAGATTAGGAAAGCATGTAAGTTTGTAGTGTTGCTTTCTATATATTTTGTTAAATGAGTGAATATTTAACTATAGTAATTTTTATCTGCGTATCAATCATAGTATCTCTTACCCTGGGCGTATTGCCGATGTTTCTTGCAGTCAGCAATCCTGATAGCGAAAAACTTTCAACATATGAGTGTGGCTTCAATCCTTTATCAAAAGCAAGAAAAAATTTTGACATTAAGTTTTACTTAGTTTCAATATTATTTATAATATTTGACTTAGAAATTGCCTTTCTTTTTCCTTGGGCTGTTTCTTTATCTAAAATAAGTTATTGTGGATTTTGGTCTATGATGATATTTCTTGCAATACTCACTATAGGCTTTATCTATGAATGGTGTAAAGGTGCATTAGAATGGGAGTAAGTTTATGACGGGTCAAATTCTATCTAATGATGATTGGGGTCGTTATAAGAAAGAAGGGTTTCTTGTCACGAAATTTGGTGATTTAATAGACTATATAATGAATTGGGCAAGATCTGGCTCATTGTGGCCAATGACATTTGGTCTTGCGTGTTGTGCAGTGGAGATGATGCACACTGCATCCAGTCGTTACGATCTTGATAGATATGGTATAATGTTTCGTGCAAGTCCAAGGCAAGCGGACGTTATGATTGTTGCCGGCACACTAACTAACAAAATGGCAGCGGCGTTGCGTAAGGTTTACGACCAAATGGCAGATCCGAAGTATGTTGTATCCATGGGCAGTTGCGCAAATGGTGGTGGTTATTATCATTACTCCTACTCAGTAGTCCGTGGTTGTGATAGAATTATACCAGTTGATGTGTATGTTCCTGGATGCCCACCAACCGCTGAGGCGTTGTTATATGGAATGCTATGCTTACAAAATAAAATAAAACGAACTCAGAATATACAACATGGATAAAACTGCAAAGCATATACAAAAAAAGACTAAATGTAAATGCATTCAGCAAGGTAATGGTACTATTGTAATGTATTCAGCTTTAGATGATATTGAAAATCATTTACTCTTTCTACGTGATGATGAGAAATGCAGGTTTGAACTATTAATTGATATTTTTGGAGTTGATTATCCAGATAGAGAAAAACGTTTTGAGCTCGTTTATAACTTGCTCAGCATTGTACATAACATCAGGGTACATATAAAGCTTCAGTTATACGAAAGTGATATGCCTCCGAGTGTAGCGAATATATTCAGCACAGCTTCATGGTTTGAGCGCGAGGTGTTCGATATGTATGGAATAGAATTCTCTGATCACCCCGATTTGCGTAGGATCCTAACGGATTATGGATTCAAAGGATATCCAATGTTGAAAGATTTTCCTCTCACTGGCTATGAGGAAGTGAGGTATGATATAGAAGCAAAAAAAGTTGTGTATAATCCTATAGATTTGCCGCAGGATTTTCGGATGTTTGATAGTTTATCCCCTTGGGAAGGTAAAGCTACAAAAGTAAATATAAAGGAGTAGAAAATGACAGTACAAAGAAAAAAAATATCTTTGATTGGTGCAGGAAATATCGGTGGAACTCTTGCCCATATGGTTGCGCTCAGAGAGCTCGGTGACGTTGTTTTACTTGATATCAGTGATGGAATACCGCAAGGTAAAGCACTTGACATTGCAGAATCATCACCTATTGATAGGCTTAACACTAGCATCACCGGCACAAATAGGTACGAAGATATAAAAAACTCTGATGCAATTATAATAACCGCTGGTATTGCGAGAAAACCAGGAATGAGTAGGGACGATCTCCTCCAAACTAATGCCAAAGTAATGAAGGAGGTTGGTGAAAACATAAAAAAATACTCTCCAAACGCGTTTGTAATAGTGGTTACCAATCCTTTGGATGCCATGGTTTCAGTGGTGCATAAATCTTCAAGCCTTCCAACTAACATGATTGTTGGAATGGCAGGGGTGCTTGATTCTTCTCGTTTTCGCTATTTTCTTGCAAGCGAGTTAAATGTCTCAATTGAAGATATATCTGCTTTCGTGCTTGGAGGACATGGCGATACTATGGTACCACTAATTAATTGCGCTTCAGTTGCTGGCATTCCTCTTACCCAAATCATTGATATGGGTCTCATCACACAGGAAAAAGTTGATGAAATAGTCAAGCGTACTCGTAATGGTGGAAAAGAAATAGTTGATTTACTGAAGTCTGGGTCCGCATACTACGCTCCTGCCTCTTCAGCCATATTTATGCTAGAATCATATTTAAAAGATAAAAGGCGTATACTACCATGTGCTGCTTATCTCAGTGGTGAATATGGCGTGAAAGACCTATTCATCGGCGTTCCTGTAATTGTTGGAAAAAACGGAGTTGAAAAGGTCTTAGAAGTTAAAATGGAAGGTAGTAAACAAGAGATGTTCAACCAATCTGTGAAAGCAGTGAAAGATTTAGTAAAGTCCTTAGGTTTATAAGTAAATTAATATTTTATAGGATTTCTTTATAACTTGAGTTTCGCAAACAGCCTAAAAAAGTTGCTTGTGGTTACCTCTGCTACTTTATCGGGTGATTCATCCCATAATTTCGCCAGGCAACCCACAACATATTTTACCATTGCCGGCTCGTTTTTTTTCCCTCTGTAAGGTTCAGGTGATAGATACGGTGCATCAGTTTCAACTAAAACACGCTCACATGGCACATCTTGCGCAATTCCTCTCAGTAAGCTAGCATTTTTAAAAGTAATAATTCCAGAAAATGAAATATACAATCCCAAATCCATAGCTTGATAAGCAAGCTCTTTCGAAGAAGCAAAGCAGTGCATTACTCCGCTAAAAGTGCCATTCTTCATTTCTGACTTTAACACATCAATCATTTCATCATCAGCATTTCTAGTGTGAATGACTAAAGGTAACCCAGTTATCCTTGCTGCTTCTATGTGCAATGCAAAACTTTTTTTCTGATTGCTTCTATTATTGGATTTATAAAAATCTAATCCGGTTTCGCCGATACTAATTACCTTTTGATTCTTGGTAAGTTCAACTAATTCATCAACACGTATACATTCGCCGCTTTCTACAGTAGCATCAAGTGGATGCACACCAACAGAGGAGTAAACGTGACCATAGGATGAAGAAATTTTTAACAATTTAGAAACATCATCAATGCTTGTGCATACATTGTGTAAAACTTTTATACCATTTTGCTCTGCCCTCGAAATTACTTTTGGTATTTCATCATCAGAAAAATAAATCAAATGGCAATGAGAATCTACTATCATGAACTTATTATAATTTTCGCTAAATAATAGAGGCTTTTATTTGAGAAGAGAACTCTTCTATCACTGTTTCATAAACTTCCTTCTTAAAGGATATAGTATTTGCTACCAAACCATCTATACTTTGCCAACGCCATTCTTTGAACTCTGGATGATCAGTATAGTTAATGTTAATGTCCTTATCCTCTCCATGAAACTTCATTAAGAACCATCTCTGCTTTTGGCCAGAATATCTCCCATTCCAACAAGTTGGTATAAATTCCTCAGGCAAGTTGTAGTATATCCAATCCTTATTTTTAGCTACAATCTCTGCTTTATCAGTGCCCACTTCCTCTAGCAACTCACGTAACGCTGCCTGCTCCAGCTCTTCACCATTATCAACCCCTCCTTGCGGCATTTGCCAGTAAAAGTCACTATCAAAGCGTTTTCCAACAAAAACGTGCCCTTGTTTATTAAATAGCATTATGCTAACACAAGGACGATACTTATCTTTCTGTTCAACCACGAGTACGCTTTGTTAAATTATTTACAGAAGTTTTAACCAATTTTTCTCCATTATTCATCCTTTTAACAATTCTTTCTGCAACTTCCTTTGCACTCAAGTTCGAATTGTCAATTTCAAGCGAACCTTCAGGTACAAACAGCCTTTTTTCTCTAGTCCTTTTTATAGCAAAATCTGAATCAGTAATTTTACCTTCCTGACACCTCTCTTTTGATTCAACACGCTTTATTAGCTTTTCATTATTGCAATGCAGTACTACAGGAAGAATTTCTACACCCATTTTTTCACCTAAATTCACCATTGAGCTGTATACTCTTTGGTCGTAAGAATCACCATCTATCAACTCATTTGTAAATATGTAATGCTTTGATTTTATATGATGTTTTCCCAATACCGCTAGCATATTTTCTCTAACCGCAAAAATTTTTTCCCATAGGTCATCGGAAACTTCAGCATTTGGTAATTTAACCACGTTAAATATGACATTGTTGAATAGATTATTACTTACTATCACTACATCAATAATCTCACTCAGTTTTCGTGCAATAGTAAACTTACCACTACCTGGAAAGCCGATTAAGTAAATAAGAGTTTTGCTCATAATAAATACACTATTAGAAAACCATCTTTAAGTTATATGTAAAAGGATATGTATTGTATATACTGTTGCATCAAAAGCATGAACAATTTGGTCTGAGTAATATCAAAAATAGTTCATGTTTAGAAATTTTGAGTATATCATTATAAACAAATTATATAATTTAAAATGATGGCTGGTGTATCTGGTGATACAGAATTAATAAAAAACATGATTGTAAGTATCATAGATCAAAACAAAGGTCATGATATAGTCACTTTTGATGTGCAGAATAAAACCGTTATTGCAAAATATATGATTATTGCATCCGGTGATTCGAGCCGCCACGTAAAAGCATTAGCTGAGCATGTAATAAAAAGTCTCAAGCCACATGACAAAGCAGACGTAGAAGGTATGGATGAAGGCAATTGGGTAATTGTGAATTTTCAAGGCATAATGGTTCACATATTTAGACCGGAAGTAAGGGAGTATTATAAAATAGAAGAACTATGGAATTAACTTTCTTTCATTTGTAAGACTCATAGATTAAAATCACTTTAATTGATGAAAGCAAACCATGAAACATAAGTCCGAATTTTTAAATTTTATCCAAGAAAGAGGGTATCTATATCAGTGTACAGACGCTGAGGGGTTAGACCAACTATTATCGCAAAATAATCATATAATTGCATATATCGGGTTTGATTGCACAGCACCAAGCCTTCATGCTGGGCATCTAATTCAGATTATGATGCTCCGTCACCTACAAAAATTTGGTTACAAGCCAATAGTTTTACTTGGAGGTGGTACAACCAAGATTGGCGATCCATCTGGCAAAGACAAAGCAAGGAGTGTCTTGCCTATGGAAGATATCAACCAAAACATATCCGGCATAAAAAAAACACTTGAGAAAATGATATCTTTCAACGATGGAAAGACTGGTACAATCGTAATAAATAACGCAGATTGGCTAGATAGTATAAAATATATAGATTTTTTACGCGACGTAGGAGTGCATTTTTCTGTAAACCGTATGCTAAGTTTCGACAGTGTAAAAATTAGGCTAGATAGGGAGCAAAACCTAAGTTTTCTTGAGTTTAACTATATGCTGTTGCAAGCTTACGATTTCGTTGAATTGAATAAAAAGTATGGCTGTCGTCTGCAGATTGGAGGATCAGACCAATGGGGAAATATAGTAAACGGAATTGAACTTGGCAAAAGGTTGAATCTACCTGAGTTGTTTGGCCTAACCGCTCCTCTTTTATTAAACACGCAAGGAAAAAAGATGGGCAAAACTGAAAATGGAGCAGTATGGCTCGATAGTAATATGCTAAATCCCTATGACTACTGGCAATATTTTCGCAATGTTGATGATCAAGATGTTGGGCGTTTTTTGAGGCTTTTTACTGATTTGCCGATTGATGAGATTAAAAAACTAGAGTCTCTAAAGGACCAAGAAATAAATGAAGCAAAAAAAGTTTTGGCAACAGAAGTAACAAAAATATGTCATGGTGAAAAAGAAGCAGAAATTGCACGATCTGCTGCAGTTTTAGCTTTTGAGAATGAAGATAGTTCATTACTTCCTGATTATGTCATAACAAAAGAACAAGTTGCAAATGGCATACCCTTAGTAGATCTGCTATACAACACCGGTCTTGAACCTTCAAAAGGTGCTGCAAAGCGTTTAATACAGGGCAATGGATGTAAAGTTAATGATAATACTATAAACGATGTTAACTATATAATAAATTTCGAGAGCTTTAAAGGTCAGCCATTCATAAAGCTATCCGCAGGGAAGAAACGCCATATAAAAGTTGTGGTGGGTTAAACTTTGAAATAATACTAATTTTTGTTATTGAAAAAGCAAATAAACACATCATAAATTTGCTTAAACGCCAAGTGATAGGCAAAGAGCGCTTTTTTCAATTTGTCTTGCTACCATTGATATTTGGCACTAGTCTCTGTGAACAAAATTTTAGAGAAGCCATATGAAAGAACCAACGAAGTTTAAAAAACCCATAAAAACCTCAGCAGTCTTGTCAAAT
>NZ_WQMP01000024.1:0-10822 GCF_013366855.1 Wolbachia endosymbiont of Madathamugadia hiepei | reverse complement strand
CTTTGCTCTTGCTGTGTATTCCTTTCACGCTTTTCAAAAAACTAAAAACTTGTTTTCAATTTCCTTCTTTTATATAATATGCCATTTGGTAATTTCTCTATTTGTAGCTAAGTTAAACTACCAGTTTTTGCTACATCTTTCCTTATTTTCTCATGATAAACTTTTTTCACAGAGACTAGTTTCTTTATAGCTTCCTGAAAATTTTTGCTGTCTTTAATAGCCTTCAGTACACTACTTCTTACTGTTTCATCTGCATCTAAACTTTGACCCTCAGCTATAAGTACATCTTCGTCTTCCCCTGACATGGTTCCATATTTCTAAAAATATACTAAAATATTAACACCTTCAGCTTAAAAATTAATTAACTATGTGAGTGAATAAAGAAGAAACTTGAGCATTTGTTTACAATGTTATATAGTAGTTACTTTGAGAAGTACAGTATGGATAAAACCATTATAAGAAAATACGATATTAGAGGTATAGTAGGCAAAGACCTGCAGATCAGTGATGGATATGAGATAGGCAGGAAGTTTGGCCAAACCGTAGCTAATGTTTGTGTAGGCTATGACAGCAGAATAGACTCGCCAAGTATAGAAAAAGAATTAATCAGAGGCTTAACTTTATCTGGGACAAACGTTACACGCGTTGGACTATGCTCTTCACCTATGCTCTACGCTGCAACGCAAATCATGCAGGCAGATCTTGGCATTATGATCACTGCTTCACATAACCCTAGCAAGTACAATGGCTTTAAATTTTTCAGCAGTAAAAAAGTCTACTCAGACCAAGAAATAAAGGAAGTTATAAGCAGTCCGATTAAGAACAGTACAAAAATTGGCAGCTCAATTAACATAAATATATATAGTGAGTACATTCGTATATTAAAAAGTGCGCTGAAGAACAACTCTACACAAAAACTAAAAATAGCCTGGGATTTTGGCAATAGCCCAGCAAGTGGAATTGCGAGGTATATCGAAAAGATCTTGTCAGATCATGTACATATCGTAACCAATAACTCTATAGATGGAACATTTCCACTGCACGATCCAGATCCTATAGAGGAGAAAAATCTCGTTCAATTGGTTGATGTTGTAAGGGAAAATAAATGTGATCTTGGTATTGCACTCGATGGTGATGGTGACAGGGTGCGTTTAATTGATAATAAAGGCAGTGTTGTTTCCAATGACCATTTATTTATGATTTTTGCGCGTGAAGTATTGGAAGAATACCCAGGAAGCAAAGTTATTGCTAATATAAAAATGAGCATGAAAGTGCATGACTTTATCAGCGGATTAGGAGGGAGGGTAATTGCATGCGCTACTGGACATTCACTAGTTAAGAAAAAGATGGTAGAGGAAGAGGCAAAATTTGCCGGTGAACTGAGTGGACACTTTTTCTTCTCTGAGCTAGGTTTTGATGACGGATTATATTCTGCTATTAAAGCCATTGATGTTTTACTTAAGAAAAATCAAAGTCTATCCGAGGTGATTGAGGATTTACCAAAATTATATATTACTCATGAAGTGAAGGTTGTAGTTAAAGATGAGAAAAAATTTCAAATAATTGAATCAATAAAGAAAACACTAGAGCAACAAAATATTGCATTCTCAGAGCTCGATGGTATTAAAGTAACCAACAAAGATAATAAAGGTTGGTGGCTCCTTAGAGTGTCAAATACACAAAACTGCATTACAGCAAGATGTGAAGGAGATACTCTAGAAGATTTTGAACTAACTAAAAAGGTCTTGTTTTATTACATTGATGGTATCCGCTCAATGGAGTGGTAAAATTAGGTGGACAAGGTAATATAAAAAGAACAACTAACCACTTGCTGAAGAACATTCACCTTCTGCGGCATTTGATGATGGAGCAACCAATTTGCTCAAAATCTCATCTCTTGGTCCCATAGCATAAA
This sequence comes from Wolbachia endosymbiont of Madathamugadia hiepei, assembly GCF_013366855.1. Lineage (NCBI taxonomy): Bacteria > Pseudomonadati > Pseudomonadota > Alphaproteobacteria > Rickettsiales > Anaplasmataceae > Wolbachia > Wolbachia endosymbiont of Madathamugadia hiepei. The sequence goes on along the minus strand of NZ_WQMP01000024.1, from coordinate 8,907 downwards.
TAACACCATCTGACATGAGAACTACCTTATCAACCACGGATAGTAACGGTAGTTTGTGAGTTATGATAATAGTTGTGGTATTTTGCTTTTTTGCAACATTGATTGCATTAATTAAGCATGCCTCTCCACTGCTGTCTAGGTTGGCATTTGGTTCATCAAGCACCAAAAGCTTTGTGTTTCCATAAAAAGCTCTTGCAAGGCCAAGCAGTTGTTTCTGCCCACCAGAAAGTGTCACTCCAAAACTCCCTATCGTTGTATCATACCCGTTTGGTAAACTCAGTATTAATTCATGTATTCCTGCAATTTTCGCTGCTTTGATTATTTCTTCAGGATTTGGGTCTGGTCTCATGCGAGCAATATTGGCCTTGACACTGGTGTTAAATAGTTCAATATCTTGAGGTAAGTAACCAACATAATTACCAAAATTTTCTCGATTCCAAGTGTATACATCAGCGCCATCTAGCCTGACTACACCAGATATGGGTTTCCATACACCAACGGTTAGCTTTGCAATGGTTGATTTACCAGAAGCACTTGCACCAATAACGCCCACCACATCTCCTGGCTCTATAACAAATGATATTCCTTTTATTGTTGGTTTATTGCCCCCATAAGGAGTAAAAAATACTCTATCAAATTCCAGTCTTCCTTCAGGTTCTGGTAGAGCCATAGTTTGTTCTCTTTTTGGTGATGTGAGTATAAGTCTTTGCAGCCTTCCATACGACATTCTGGCCTGATTTAAAAATTTCCAAGTATGAACTGCTGCATCAAATGGAGCCAATACTCTACCCATTAAAATTGAGGCAGCGATGATGCTACCGGCAGTTTTATGGGCTGTAATTGCAAGTAATGCACCTGTTCCGATCACTGATATTTGTAGAGTTGAGCGTAAAAACTTAGCGATTCCAGTGATTACATTAGAACGATTTTGTGCTTTGATTTGCATCGCGCGGTTCTGGTCGTTTCGTTTGCACCAATCGGAAACTATGAATTCTGACATACCCATAGCTTCAACCACTTCTGCATTTCTTGTTGCAACATCTATAGCATTGATATTCCGTATAGTTTCTTCGTTAGTTTCTTGCAATATGCGTTTAGTGGCAAGTTCATTCCATATTGCCATAGAAACTAATATAACGATTCCAGCAATAGCCATAGACCCCGTAGAGGTATGTATCATGAATATCACAACAAGGTAAATCAATGACCATGGGGTATCAAATAGTGAGAATATGCCATTTCCTGTAATAAAGTTTTTTATCACTCCAAGGTCTCGTATTGCTTCACCACTGGAGGTTGAGCTCTGCACTGATGTTAGCCTGATTGATCTTACTATCAGATCTGGTGTTGCAGCTTTATCGATCCAGTCACCAATCTTTGCCATAGCTAGATATCGACAGGTTTCGAGCATTGCAGAACACGCAAACGCGGATAAAGTGATGATTGTCAGCATAACTAGTGTCGATACGCTTTCACTCGATATCACCCGATCAAGCACCTGAGAGGTATAAAGTGGTAGGAATAACATTAACAAGTTGATTCCTGAACTAAACCAAAAAATGAACCAAAATGCACTTTTACACTTCTCTAGGCAGGTGTATAGCATACTTTGCTTCAATTCCTTTTTTATTGATGGCGTGACTTCCACAATCTTCCTTTTAACTTGATTACATGCACCATATACAATTTTTATTGCAAAAATATTAACAGCAGCTACTAGCTTTAAGTTGATATAATAAAATATTAATATACATAAATAGAAAATATAAACAATGGCAAAAAGAAATAGCTTTCTTTACTACCTAATTCAGAATGAAGAGTCCTTAATAACTTCCCAATTCCCACTTTGGCCTTGGTGCAAAATTGAGTGAATCCATATAACTCTTCTGTAATTTTTCGATGCCTGTCCACCCAACCATTACTGCATTGTCTGTACATAGGTTGCTTGGAGGAAAAAATACGTTCAAGTTTATATGTTTCTTTAATTTTTCTCTCAGGAAATTATTTGCTGCAACCCCGCCAGTAATTACAAAATCATTGATTTTGATATTTAAAGATGCAGCTATATTAACCGCATTTTTGACTCTATCGAGTAGTATATCGCTAACACACTCTTGAAATGAAGCGCATACATCACACACATCTTGCTCGCTCATTTCAAGTTCTTGTACTAAGTTTTTTACTGCTGTTTTGATCCCAGAAAACGAAAGATTACATCCAGGACGGTTTTTCATCGCCCTTGGAAGTTTAAATCTTGTGCCATCACCTTTTTCAGCTAATTTTTCAATTAGTGGACCTCCAGGATAGCTTAAACCCAGCATCTTAGCGACTTTATCAAACGCTTCACCCAATGAATCGTCCAGTGTTTCTCCAAGTTTAATGTATTTACCTACATCCTGTGCGATTAAAAATTGGCAGTGACCGCCTGATATCAATAGGACTAAAAACGGAAATTTGACTTCATATAGTAACCTAATAACCAGCGCATGCGCTTCCAAGTGATTAACTGCAATGAATGGCTTTTGTGCTACATGTGCAATCGCTTTGGCCATCATTGTGCCAACTATTAGTCCACCTATGAGCCCTGGTCCTGATGTTGCTGCAATTGCATCCAGATCACAAAAATTAAGGTTAGATTTTTCTATAGCGCTTTTTATTAGACCGCTTAAATGCTCCATGTGAGCGCGTGACGCTATTTCAGGGATCACCCCACCGCATTTTTTGTGTTCTGTTTGAGAAAGAATCTCGTGGGCAAGGACTTGCTTATCACTATTTACAATTGCTGCTGCAGTTTCATCGCAGCTTGTTTCAACAGCTAAGATAGTTTTCACGTATACTCGAGCACTTTAATTATAAAAACTATACTCTAAAATGCCATGAAAGTTAACTATATTCTGCTAAGTTAATCATCATCTCCAAAGATAGAGCTAATTTTTTTGCCCCCAGGAGAAAACTTACCAGTCCAGCTACTCTTTACTTTGGTCACACCTTGAATGGCAGTTTTATTGCTGTATTCCTTTATTTCCTTATCTATTCTGTCCATTATTTGTGGGTCCAGGCAACTCTTTATTCCATTGGTCAGCAGCAAGGAACACCCTGTTTAAATCCTGAGTGCGAATTAAGTACTCTTTATCTTTAGGGTAAACCTCTTGCGCCCAAGCAAATAGCTCAAAATAGCGTGCAAATAATTCCGACGCGCGTGATTTTGCAGTCTGATAAGCTTGTATCTCCTTAAATATAACTTGACCGATAATTCTCTGTACAAGAATATTTGCTTGCTTTGGGTTCTGCTTAATATCCTGATAGACTTTATGGAGAAACTCCTGCTCTCGCTTCAGGTTCAGCTCATTTTCAACCATATGTGAAAGTTCGCGTACTATAATGTACGGATTTGACCTTCTCAGCACAATAACGTACCTATTTGCAACGGAAGATTGAATTGTCTTACACACCCCTTCTTCCATATCCACTAATCCCTCTCGATATACTTCAAACGAGAGCCTATTTTGCTTTATTAGCGACAAAGTAAGGTTTAGTGTGTTCCTAAACTTCTCAAATTGGTAGAGATACTCTATGTAGTATTCTCACTATTCTCCGCTTTAGTAGCTTGCCTTATTAAGTTCCTAATTAGCGTACTTTGTTACTATAGCGATATTTCTGCTTTATACTCGGAAATTGACCTATTACAAAGTGTTTTTAGGGAGCTTCATTGTAGATATAGCCAACACCAAATCATGCCACTACATGAGCATAAGCCCACAAGCTAACGTGAGATAAAAAAACTACTTGACAAGTCCCTCCAACTTCCTTATAATGGTACTGAAGCTATTTGTTTATCTTCGCAATCTGTGCAGGTTAATGACAAAAAACTTAGGGTATTTGGCGTCTCATTGTTTAAATTTTTGCAATATGTGCACCTTACGTCTTTTTAAAACTTCTGGTTTTCAAGCTGAAACGCGCTTATAAGTCGTTTAAGACAGCACAGAACGTCAAATAGACAAGGGAGAATTTGAATACTAGCTGCCTCAGAGTTTTTTTGCCTTTTTTCCGCTCAGTAAATTTCTTAACGTTCAAGCCAAGATTAGTTGTAGTTTAAAAGCAGCTAAATTGCAGCGTTTAAGGCTAAAAAGATGCCAATGTTTTTGAACAGATATTGACCAGGGCTTCTTTTGCTTTTTTTCCACCTGGTAAATTTCTTAAATATTTATAGCTAAAGCAATTCAAAAGCCTGTGAAGGGTGTCATTCCAGCGCGTGACGCTGGAATCTAGGGATTTGATTAGGTTAGTGAGTATAAAAGTTATGTTAAAATGCGCCGTTTTTATGGAAAACTGGAAGGACAGGAAAAGGGGCTACTTGGAGACACCATTATAAAGTGACATTAGATTCCAGCGTCAAGCATTTTGCAGTGCTCATCTGTGTTTCTCCTAAGAACTCCCTACCATAATGCAAGAGATCTATTTAGTGACAAAATTAATGCTTTTTTAATTTTAATGGCTTATATTCTGGCTCTAAATAACGACAACGAATATTTTAAATAGGAGATGCTTTTTAATGTCAACAGAACTTTCTAAGGGCAATGATAAAAATAAACAGTTTCTCATGCAAATTGCTGCTTGGCTAGTAGACAATACTGCTTTAACTTTTAATCAAATAGCGCAATGTTGTAAGTTAGCTCTTGAAGAAGTGCAAAATATAGCTGATGAGGAAATAGATGTTGAAAGATTTAATCCTATTATTTCTGGGATAATAATTGAAAAAGAAATTGATAACTGTAAAAAAAATCCAAATCGTATCCCAAGTTTGATTGCAAAAAATGTAAAAAAAAGGAGTAAATCAATCGGTAACACTTCCGGCCTTGCCTCTCCGGCAAGGCGTAGAGATAAACCTGATGCGATTTATTATTTAATAAAAAAGTTTCCTATCTTGGACAACAACGTTATAGCTAAATTGATTAGTACAACAAACTGTACAGTGGAGCAGGTAAGGGATGGGTCTCACTATAATATGCAAAATATAAAACCTCAAGATCCCGTACTGCTCGGTCTATGCAGTCAAGAAAATTTAGAAACAGAAATAGAAAAAGCAAAAATAAAAGAAGAGAAACAAGAAAGGTTGAGAAACATAAAGGAAAATTATTAAAGTCTCTCAAATTGTTTATCTATTTTCATATCTTGTTAATATTAAATTAACTTGACTTGTCAGTGTTTACTGGTATAATGGTAGGTAAAGTATGTAGCTTAATAGCAATTGAGTTTAATACTTCCTAAAGATTAGTTTAGCCTAATTTATTATCTTGTAGTTACATTTTAGGTTAGTAAGCATCAATTAAAATTTTTGGAGGACTATGGTAACAATCAATGACGATGTTTTAGCAAAAGAAAAGATTGCAGCTGGATTAGAATCAGCAAAAACAGGTGAGCAAATTTCCAATAACGATATGGTAAAACAAACAACAAATGAAGGTATAAAAGAAAACCGAAAAGCACTAGATCTGAGTGAACTGAGAAAAAAAACAGCAGAAGAATTATTAGATCTAGCTGAAGAAAGGAAAATTTCAACTAATGGTAAAGGTAATGGCAGAATGCTGAAACAAGAGATGATATTCAGCTTAATGAAGAAAATGAGCGAAGAAGGAGGCATTACTACAGGAAGCGGAATAGTTGAAATATTACCTGATGGTTTCGGTTTTTTACGCTCAGCAAGTGCTAATTATGCTCCGAGTACTGACGATGTGTATATTTCCAATGGACAGATAAAAAAGTTCAATTTGCGTACAGGGGACATGGTATGTGGGGAAATCAGATCACCTAGTGATAAGGAAAGATATTTTACTTTAACTAAGGTTCAAAGTATAAACTCTACTGAAGTAAGTGAGCTGAGAAAATACGTCCACTTTGACAACTTGCTTCCTCTTTACCCCGAAGAAAGGTTGATTCTTGAAAACAACAGCGGTGTAGATAATAAAAAAGATATAAGTATGCGAGCTGCGGATATAGTTGCGCCTCTTGGCAAAGGACAAAGAGCATTAATAGTTGCTCCACCCCGCACAGGAAAAACGATATTGCTCCAGCAAATGGCTCATTCTATAGCTACAAATCATCCAGAAATAGAATTAATAGTATTGCTTATAGATGAAAGACCTGAAGAAGTGACAGATATGATGCGTTCTGTAAAGGGCGAGGTAGTGAGTTCCACATTCGATGAGCCTGCTTACCGCCATGTACAGCTTGCTGAAATAGTAATAGAAAAAGCTAAAAGAATGGTTGAGCATAAAAAGGATGTTGTAATTCTGCTCGACTCTATAACCCGTCTTGCACGTGCCTATAATGCAGTCATTCCTTCGTCTGGAAAAGTTCTAACTGGTGGTGTAGATTCAAATGCACTGCAGAGACCAAAACGTTTTTTTGGAGCAGCCCGCAACATTGAAAATGGTGGTTCTTTGACAATAATTGCTACTGCTCTTGTAGAAACTGGTTCAAAAATGGATGAAGTTATTTTTGAAGAGTTTAAAGGTACAGGTAATGCTGAGGTTATACTTGATAGAAAACTTGCTGATAAGCGAATATTTCCAGCTATTGATATTACAAAATCTGGAACTAGAAAAGAGGAGCTATTAATTGATAAGGCTATATTGAATAAAATATGGGTGTTGCGTAGGATACTTAATCCTATGGGATCTGTTGAAGCAATGGAGTTTTTACGCGATAAGTTGCTTTTAACAAAGAGTAATGCTGACTTTTTTAACTCCATGAACAATTAAATGTCAACGTCAGGGGCAAAGTTTTTTTTGCCCCTCCAGTGAGATAAAATTTAGGAATTCAATCTTAACTTTTCACTTAAAATCAAATTCACAACATCAGGGCTAGCTTTTCCTTTTGTAAGTTTCATGACTTCACCAACAAAGAATCCGTATAATTTTGTTTTACCGCTTTTGTATTCTTGAACTTTATCTTGGTTGTTATTGATGATTTCGTCGATAACTTCAGATATTTGACCTTTATCGGTTATTTGCTTTAGATCCTGCTCTTCTATAATTAAAGATGCCGATTTGCCAGTTTCAAACATAATATCAAAAACTTGCTTGCCAAGTTTAGCAGAGATTGTCCCATCAACGATAAAATCCAAGAGCTCGGATAAGGCGTTTGCTTTGATCGGAGAGTTTACAATATCAATACCTGCTTTATTCAAACGACCAAAAAGTTCTACAGTGAGCCAAGTAACGGCAAGCTTTGAATCGTGCTTTTTTATCAATTCTTCAAAATAATCAGCAATTGCTTTATCGGAAGTGATGACTTCTGCATCGTATTCGCTGATACCTAACTCTTTAATGTACCGCAGCTTCTCTTGGTCTGGCAACTCAAGCAAAGATGACTTAATAAGATCAATTTTGTCCTGGCTTACTTCAACAGGCAACAAATCAGGTTCAGGAAAATATCTGTAATCGCTTGCATCTTCTTTATTTCGCATCACTTTTGTTTTTCCCAAAGCGACATCAAACAATAAGGTATCTTGACTTATTTCTCCCCCACTTTCCAAAATTTTAATCTGCCTTTGTATTTCATAATCTATAGCCTGCGTAATGTAACGTATTGAATTTAGGTTTTTTATTTCACAACGAGTGCCAAATGTGCTGCTGCCTTTTGGGCGCACAGAAACATTCGCATCACAACGAAGTGACCCCTTTTCCATATCACCATCACATGAGCCAATGTAACGTAAAATCTGCCTCAATTTTTTCATAAATTCTGCAGCTTCTGCAGATGAGCGAAGGTCCGGCTTCGAAACAATTTCCATTAAAGCAACCCCTGCACGGTTTAAATCCACATAAGTTTTGCTCTCTTCATGAACACTCTTTCCTGCATCTTGCTCTAGATGAATTCTCGCAATTCTTATTTCTTTTTCATTATTATTGATGAACACTCTGCCATTCCTAACTATCGGCTCAAAGAACTGAGTTATCTGATAACCTTGCGGTAAATCAGGATAAAAATAATTTTTCCGGTCGAAGTAGGAACACTTATTAATTTCCGCAGAAAGCGCGAGACCGGTGCGTATTGCCTGCTCTATAGAGTAGTAATTTAGTATTGGCAATGTGCCCGGCATTGCCGCGTCAACCAGAGAAACTTGAGTATTATGTTCAGCACCAAACTCAGTTGGTGCACTGGAAAATAGCTTTGTCTTAGAAGAAACCTGAGCGTGCACCTCAAGCCCAATTACCGCCTCCCAATTCTCTTTTGTCATGCATTCAATCCAAGTGATAATTTCAATATTCTACAAAATTATTACAAAAAGTCAAAACAAAACTCATATTTTTATACCTTTATCTTAACTTTTTAACCTGTGATTTAAGAGCAGTGTGTACCAAAAATTGCTTGACAACTTTCGCCATTCCTTTTATCATGTAACTAGAGGTGTTCAGTTATCTTCATCTATGCAGATTAAATGACAGGATTATAACGTAGTTGGCGTCTTATGTTTAATTTTTTGCACTATGTGCACCTTACGTCTTTATTAATTTTACCTAGACTTCTAGGTTTTTCCCTATACAAGCTGAAACGCGCTTACAAGTCGTTTAAGGCAGTACAGTACGCCAATTTGCAGGATTAGAGAGTGAGCAACTTCTACCACGGGGTTCTTTTGTCTTTTTTTCTGCTTAGTAAGTTTCTTAGCGCTTAAGCTAAGGGTCTGTTGCAGTTTAAAAGTCGCTAAATTGCAGCGTTTAAGACTTTAAAAAACGCCAATACTGAAAATAGACAATGGCTAGGGTTTCTTTTGTCTTTTTTCAGTGAATTTCTTATAGCTATCGTAAGCAGGATCTAGTCTCTGTGAAAAAAGTTTATCATGAGAAAATAAGGAAAGATGTAGCAAAAACTGGTAGTTTAACTTAGCTAAAAATAGAGAAACTA
>NZ_WQMP01000023.1:0-10911 GCF_013366855.1 Wolbachia endosymbiont of Madathamugadia hiepei | reverse complement strand
ATATTAGGTAAAAACCTTGAAAGTTTATAAAGACATGAGGTGCACATAGTGCAAAAAATTAAACATAAGACACCAACCGTGATACTTTCGTTGTTTAATCTGCACAGACTGAAGATAAATAATAGCTTCAGTATCATTATAAGGGGGTTGAAGGAATTTGTCAAGCAGCTTTCTCTCTTGAGTAACGGCTGATCAAATCATAAGGAGGTTCTTCATAGGAAGTACCCATGTCAAAAATAGAATTTTTTACACTTTAAAAAAGTAATGTATACTTTGTTGACTGAAAATCACTTTTTTTTGATATGCAAGACTTTAAAATATTAGAAAACCTAAAAGCCAAAGCACTAGAAGCTGAAAAAGGAGGCGGTCCTGATAGGATCAACAAACAACATGCGAAAGGGAAACTAACCGCTAGAGAAAGGCTGAACATACTGCTCGATGAAAATTCATTTGAAGAATACGACAAATTCGTAAAACACCACGCAACTGATTTTGGCATGCAAAATGCTAATTTTCTAGGTGATGGGGTTGTAATTGGCCACGGTACTATCTATGGCAGAAAGGTTTTTGTTTATTCTCAGGATTTCACTGTCTTTGGTGGGTCACTTGGTGCGTCACATGCAAGAAAAATATGCAAAATTATGGATATGGCAATCAATGCCAGGGCTCCGATTATTGGGCTAAATGACTCTGGTGGGGCTAGAATTCAAGAAGGAGTAAATTCCCTTGCTGGCTATGGAGAAATTTTTCAAAGGAATGTAAACGCATCAGGCATTATACCGCAAATCTCTTTAATTATGGGCCCATGCGCTGGCGGTGCAGTTTATTCTCCAGCATTAACTGACTTTACTTTCATGGTGAAAAATAGCTCATACATGTTTATAACCGGACCAGATGTAGTAAAAAAAGTCACCTACGAAGACGTAAGCCATGAAGATCTCGGTGGAGCAAAAATCCATACAAGCAAAACAGGAGTCGCAGACTTTGCGTTTAATAATGATGTTGAAATGCTGCTAAAAATGCGTGAATTCTTCACCTTTTTGCCAGCAAATAATCAAGAGTTTCCGAAATCTGTACCAACCTGCGATGATGTCGATGATGTCGATGAATCCTTAAATACTCTAATTCCTCATAATCCTAATATTCCTTACGATATGTATGAACTGATTGAAAAGGTATGTGATGAAAGGAAGTTTTTTGAGCTAAAACCTGACTTTGCCCGTAACATCATAATTGGTTTTAGTAGGATTAAAGGAAATATTGTCGGCATCGTTGCAAATCAACCTACGCACCTTGCAGGGTGTTTGGATATTGATTCTTCAAGAAAAGCTGCAAGGTTTGTAAGGTTCTGTGACGCATTTAACATCCCTATTATCACACTCATTGATGTCCCGGGGTTTCTGCCAGGTACAAATCAAGAATATAATAATATAATACAACACGGAGCAAAGTTGCTTTATGCTTATGCTGAAGCGACTGTACCAAAAATTAGCCTTATTACTAGAAAAGCGTATGGTGGTGCATACATTGTCATGAACTCTAAACATCTCAAAGGTGATATAAATTACGCTTGGCCGACTGCTGAAATAGCTGTCATGGGCGCTGAGGGTGCAGTTGAAATTATATTTCGACGTGAAAAAGATCAACAAACACTGCCTAAAGAGTACAAAGAAAAATTCGCTAATCCATTTTTTGCCGCATCACATGGGTATATTGATGATATAATAGTGCAAAGTAAAACGAGACATCACCTTCATAAAGCATTAGAGCTACTCAAAAACAAGAAAGTAGAGAGAATATGGAAAAAGCATGATAATCTGCCTTTGTAACTTTTTTCTAGGTTTTTTTGTAATTAGTTTTCACTTAAATTAAACAGACTAGATTCTGTAATTTTAGGAAGGGCACAATCTTTCACTTGGGCTTTTCTCACTTAAAATAAATATAGAAAATTGCTGGAACTAACAGTCTTTAAAAATATGGTTGAATAATTGTTAGTAATAGTGTATAATTATTAATACTTTTTAAGTTAATTTCTCATGGCTTTTTCTAAATTCCTCGATCCAAAATTGGACCTAACATTCAAGAAAATCTTTGGCACTGAAAAAAATAAGAACATTCTTATCCATTTTTTGAACGATATTCTAGGGTGTACTGAAGTTAATACTATACAAGAAATAGAATTTATCAGCACCATTTTGAATCCCGAGATTGCCTGTGAGAGACAAAGTATAGTTGATGTTCTCTGTCAGGATTCTGTTGGCAACAGATTTGTGGTTGAAATGCAGCTCACTCGTGATAAAGGTTTTGAAAAGCGCGCTCAATATTATGCTGCAAAAGCTTACTCAAGACAAGTTGGTAAGTATGCTAATTTACAGAAGATCTTCTTTATTGCGATTTCAAGTTGTGTTTTATTTCCTGATAAGTCCAATTACATATCTAGCCATACCATAAGAGATGAGGAGACTAATGAGCGTGACTTACAAGATTTTCAATTTGTGTTTATTGAACTACCAAAATTTCCTAAAAATAAAGTAGAGCAATTGACAAGCATAGTAGAACGCTGGTGTTTTTTTTCAAACATGCAGAAGAAACCACTGAAAAAGATCTAAAGAAGATTGCAAGAGAAGCGCCAATAATAAAGAGAGCATATGATGAATTAGACAGGTTTAACTGGAATGAAAAAGATCTAACGGCATATGAAGAAAGAATAATGGATCTATACAAAGAGGAAGCTATCCTTGAATACAAACTTGAAGAAGGTATGGAGAAAGGTATAGAAGAAGGAAAAATCGAAGTCGCAAAAGCGATGCTGGCTAATAATGTTGATGTTGACACTATTGTCAAATTTACTGATTTTCCTATTAGTGAGATTAAAGAATTGAGCGAAAACCAGTGAAAGGTTACGTTTTCTTTACGAGGTGTGCAATACTGCAAGGTGTACCGTTACCAAGACTCGAACTTGGGACCTCGTCATTACCAATGACGTACTCTACCACCTGAGCTATAACGGCAGGATTCATATATATGAATAACATAAAAAAGAATAAAGAAAAAGAAGAAGAGAAAAAAAGATTAGCAAAAGCTCTAAAGCAAAATATCCTAAAAAGAAAAAAGCAACAACAGAGTAGACAAGATGCCAGAACTCCCAGAAGTGGAAGTAATATCTAACTTTTTGTTTGATAAAGTAAAAAACAAGCAAATAAGCAGTGTTACAGTCAATAATTGGAATTTACGTGTACCAATAACAAAAAATATCGATGATGCGCTAAAAGGCAAAGCTATAAACGATATCAAGCGTAGAGGTAAATACATAATCTGGAATACAGACAATGATATAGCCATCATCATACATCTTGGCATGAGCGGAAAGCTTATATACGTTGAAGATAATCAAGCGCAGAATAAACATGATCACGTAATATTTTTGTTTTCCGACAATACTTCAATAGTCTTTAATGATCCAAGAAGGTTTGGATTGGTTATTGTTTTAAACAAAGCACAAGAAGTAAATTTTTTTAACGACTTTGGAATAGAGCCTCTCACAGATGAATTCAGTGGAGGCTATTTACAGAAGCTGCTGAAAAACAGAAAAGCAAATATCAAAACAGCATTAATGGACAACAAATTAATAGTTGGTGTAGGTAACATATATGCTTCTGAGAGTTTGTTTAGAGCCCGCATATCACCACTCAGATCAGCACAAGATTTGACATACAGAGAGTGTGAAAAACTTGCCACTGAAATAAAAAATACTCTAAGTGATGCAATTGCTGCAGGTGGTTCAACGCTGAGAGATTATGCACAGCCATCTGGATCTGTCGGATACTTCCAAAACAGTTTTTACGTATACGGTCAAGTGCAAAAACCTTGCAAAATTTGTAATAACACCATAACACTTATACGACAAAATGGCCGTAGCACTTATTTCTGCAACGCATGTCAGAATTAGGTTCCATTTTTAGATATGACATTTTCACCTGAAAAAGACCCGTTTGATTTGTTTTCAAAGTGGTACAAAGCGGTACTCAATTCTTCATGCAAAGAGCCAACTGCAATGACGCTGGCGACTTGCAGCAAAGACTGCATTCCATCTGCAAGAGTGGTGTTACTAAAGGAATATAGCAAAGAAGGCTTCGTATTCTTCACTAACGTAAATAGTAGAAAAGGAAAAGAACTAACCGAGAACCCCAAAGCTGCATTAGTATTCCACTGGATGGAGTTTTCTAGGCAAGTACGAATTGAAGGAGATGTTAAACTCCTAGAAAGTGAAAAAGCTGACGAATATTTCTCCTCTCGAGCACGCAATAGTCAAGTTAGTGCATGGTGCTCAAAACAATCGAGCGTTCTGAAAAATTGGCAAGACTTTGAGCAAGCTATCAAGCTGAAGGAAAAAGAACTTTACAACACACAAGTTCTTCGCCCTGATTTTTGGGTGGGATTCTGCGTAATCCCAAAAATAATTGAGTTCTGGCAAGAAGGTGAATATAGAAGACACACTAGATTTAGATACACCCTTGTTGCAGAAAGCAACTGGAAAATAGAGCAGTTGTATCCTTAACCATGCAACACAACTCACTGAGATCCAGGATACTACCTTAGTAATAAATATTAAGAAATTTACCAAATAGAGAAAAAAAAGCAAAAGAAGCCCTGGTCGGTATTTATTTTCAGTATTGGCGTTTTTATGTCTTAAACGCTGCAATTTAGCTGCTTTTAAATGCAACTAGTCTAAACTATAATATTTAAGAAATTTACCAGACAGAGGAAAAAGACAATAAAACCCTGAGGTAGCTAGTTATTTCACTCTCTATTTTAAAATCCGGCGTTGGGTGATGTCTTAAACGACTTATAAGCGCGTTTCAGCTTGTATGGGTAAAAATCCGAAGTTTAAAAAGACATGCAGTGCACATAGTGCGAAAAATTAAACAATAGTACGCCAAATGCAAGTTCTCTTATCATTTTAACTTGTACAGATTGGGAAGTTAAACAAATAGCTTCAACCTTATGATAACGGGATTGGTGAGATTTGTCAAGTAGTTTTTTTTGTTTTTGTTGGATGACGTTATAACTTTTTTTCACTGCTATCTATCCGTTCCTTGTGCAGCGAGGATTGGAACTTCTTGTTTTTGAGGCAAAATCCGCTATACACACTGTTTTTGAGCAAATGTTCGTACGATTGTGTATGCAACGTTGAGGTAACAGATACCGTAAAATTTGACATTAACCGCTAATAATTGAAATATTAGTAGGGTAGGAATTACTCAAGAGAGCATGCATAAATATGACGTAGTGGTGGTAGGTGGCGGTCACGCCGGGTGTGAAGCAGCTACAGCTGCAGCTCGCCTTGGTGCAAGCACACTACTTATAACCCATAAAATTTCAACTATAGGAGAAATGTCCTGCAATCCAGCAATTGGGGGAGTTGCAAAAGGTGTTGTAGTTAGGGAGGTTGACGCTCTTGATGGAATAATGGGAAGGGCAATCGATCAGGCAAGTATACACTCGGTCGTTTTAAATAGCAGCAGAGGCGCAGCAGTATGGGGCCCACGTGCGCAGGCAGACCGAAAATTATACAAGCGAGCAATACAGGAAATTATTCTAAACTATAGTAATTTAGCGGTAAAAGAAGAGTCAGTTGATGATTTCCTTATCGAAAGTAATAGCAACGGAGAACCGCACATCAAAGCTGTAATAACAAGCTCAGGAGAACGGATACTGACAAGCAAAGTTGTTCTAACTACGGGAACTTTTCTGTGTGGTGTGGTTCATACAGGAGAACAAACAACTCCTTCAGGAAGAATGGGGGATAAGTCTGCAGTAGGGCTTGCAAATACGCTGAAGAAATATGATTTTAAACTAGGTAGATTGCGCACCGGAACTCCACCGAGGCTCGATCGTGGCACTATAAATTGGTCAGTATTACAAGAGCAAGTGGGCGACAATCCACCTACAACGTTTTCTTATCTCACAGAGAAAATTAACCAACCTCAGGTTTCATGTTTCATTACTCATACTAATGAAAATACACACAGAATAATTCGAGAGAACCTCCATAGGTCAGCTTCTTCATATTTAGATGATGTTGTTGCACCAAGATACTGCCCGTCTATTGAAGCTAAAGTTAAAAAATTTGCAGAAAAAAATAGTCATCAAATATTCCTAGAACCAGAAGGGCTCGATGATGATACTATATACCCAAATGGAATTTCAAACTCATTGCCCATCGAAGTGCAGCGTGAAATGATAAATAGCATTAAGGGGCTTGAAAACGCAGAAATGTTAAGACCTGGATACGCAGTTGAGTATGACTATATTGATCCACGAGAGCTATTTCATACCCTCGAGACTAAGAAAATTAAAGGTCTATATTTCGCCGGCCAAATTAATGGTACCACCGGATATGAAGAAGCGGCAGGGCAAGGGATTATTGCCGGAATCAACGCAGCACTCTCTGCATCTGGGAAAAAAGAAAGCTTTGTTCTTCACCGAACAGACTCGTATATCGGCGTAATGATAGATGATTTGGTCACTAAAGGAGTAACCGAGCCTTATAGATTATTCACCTCACGTGCAGAATATAGGCTAGCAATCAGGTCAGATAATGCGGATAGGAGACTCACACAAAAAGGTTATGACATTTTTCTTGTGTCATATGAGAGATACTCTGTTTTACAGAATAAACTTAAATCCATTAAACAGCTTGAGGAGAAGTTGGAAAGCCTGAAAATTACTCCTGAGCAGCTCAGATTCTATGGTATTAAAATATCTTATGATGGCATAAGAAAAACGGCACTAGATCTACTTAGCTACCCCAATATCGATTGGAACAAATTACAAGAAATATGGCCGGAGTTAAACAGCGTCACACGCTGGAATGACACTAGAATGGATGCAGCTAATACTGGATCCTCTCCTGTCATCCCAGTGCTTGACACTGGGATCCAGGAAATAATCGAAATCGAAGCAAAATACAAGCCTTACCTAGTCAGACAAGAAGCGGATATGAAGTTTCTACGAGAGGGGATTAACACTCAAATTCCAATCAATTTCAACTATTCACAAGTTAAAGGCTTGTCAAGTGAGGTAATAGAAAAGTTGCAGACGATAAAGCCAGCAACGATCGGCGTTGCAAAACAAATACAAGGCATCACTCCAGCAGCGATAGTGAGCATATTGGTGTATTTGAGAAATGGGAAAATGAGTAAAGTGGCTAATTGAGAAAGTCTTGCTTGACAAAAATCACGGTAACAATTACATTATTATGAAAGTGTAGGGAATTACTCTTATAGTATGTCTAACTAGAATGTTCAAGTTTGTTAGGATAGGTATATCTGTGGTTATACATTAACCAGTGTACAATTCTAATATGATATAGTTGGCTTGCTTACAGGAACCCACAATAGTTAAAGTATATTTGTTTTCAAAAATGGGAGGGATCAATGCTCAATCAATCACCTAATATTCTTGGCAGGTTAGCTGAAGCATCCAAAGGTTATGTTATTTCTGCTTACTCTTCTGCTTATACTGCCGTTATTTCTGCTGCTATTGCTTTAGGCAATCAATTGAAAGAACTTATGGGAATAATCAATGATAATAATATTGATAATCAAGACCATAAGGCACGCGTAGAGGAAGTTCTACAAAATGTAGAAACTATTCTACAAAATAACGTCAACGGAGTTAAGGAATTTGTAGGTCTTATTGCTTCAAATCAGTTGGCAAACATAACCACGAGTATTAATGATCCAGACCTCAAAGCGCTCGTAGACGCTGTTTTACAAAACAATGGCGAGGTAGTTAAGAGGATTATAGATATTGTTGCTTCAGATGATCAGTTGAAAAACGCTATAATCAGTAATATTACTGATCAAAACCTTAAGGCGCTCGTAGACGCTGTTTTACAAAACAATGGCAAGGTGGCTAAGAAATTTATAGATCTTATCGCTTCAGATAAGTTAAAAGACTCTATAATCAAGAGCATTGATGATCAAAATCCTGAGGCGCTCGTAGACGCTGTTTTACAAAACAATGGCAAGGTGGCTAAGGAATTCATAGATCTTGTTGCTTCAAACGATCAGTTAAAGAACCTTATAAACAATAATATTACTGATGAAAACCTTAAGGCGCTCGCAGGCGCTGTTTTAAAAGATAACGGCAAGGTGGCTAAGGAATGTATAGGTTTTATCGCTTCAGATCAGTTGAAAAACGCTATAATCAAGAGTATTGATGATCAAAATCCTGAGGCGTTCGTAGAAACTGTTTTAAAAGATAACGGCAAGGTGGCTAAGGACTTCATAGATCTTATTACTTCAGATCAGGTAAAAGACTCTATAATCGAGAGTATTGGTGATCAAAACCTTAGGGAGCTCGTAGAAATTGTTTTACAAGATAACGGCAAGGTAGCTAAGATATTTGTAGATCTTGTTAATGGCCAAAACCCTGAGGCATTTATAGACGCTATTTTACAAAATGATGGCAAGTTGGCTAAGGGAATTGTAGATATTGTTGCTTCAAATAATCAGTTAAAAAACCTTATAAACAACAATATTGATGGTCAAAACCATAAGGCTCTAGTAAACGCTGTTTTACAAAACAATGGCAAGGTAGCTAAGGAATTTATAGATCTTGTTCCTTCAGATCAGTCAAAGCACTTCATAGCCAATATAATCAATAGTATTGATGATCAAAACTTTAGGGTGCTCGTAGAAACTGCTTTACAAGATAACGGGAAGGTGGCTAAGAGGGCTGTAGATCTTGTTGCTTCAGATGCCCAGCTAAAAAATGCTATATGTGAGGGTACGGATAGCAGGAATCCTGGAAAAGCAGTTGAAAAGATTATGGGTGCTGTTGTGCAAGCAACTAATGACACCAAAAATGGTGAAAAACCTTCGACTTTCTTAGGCATATTAAGTGAACACAAGGGAAAAATTGCTATTAGTGTATTGTTCACCGGTGGTGCTGTTACAGCTTTTGTGCTGGGTCAGCCTATAATTGGAGCAATTGCAGCTGTAGCAGTTGGTGTTTTAATAAGCGAAGTTTATAAACAACAGAGTGCAAGCAAGGAAAGTGCACCAGAGAACGACAACAAAGTTGGAAGTGTGTTAAGCGGTATGACTTCTGAGCCCTTAAAAGCTGCGGGTCAACTGATTTAAATTCTTGCGATATAGTGCTTGTAGTTACAAGCACTATACTGTAGTATTTCCAAACTCAGTTTTCTGATATTTTTTCAGATTATCCATGTCAAAAATCGAAGAATTTCGCTTTTTTATGCATGAAATAAATGTTGATGCGTTTATGTTGCATACCAAAGACGAATATTTAAATGAGTATTCAGAAGAGCTAACAAAGCTATGTGGCTTTACAGGAACAAATGGGCTACTTATCGTTACAAAAGACAACAAGTGCCCATTTTTTTACGGATGGACGCTATATCACACAAGCTCGCAATCAGCTCGATCAGGGTAGTTTTCAAGTATATAATATACAAGAAGAGGATCCATGCGAATGGGTAAAAGCAAACTTAACATTGACCACCTCACTAGGTTACTATTTGCAATATCTTACCGTAAAAGAGATAAGAAAATATGAAGATATTTATAAATTGGTACCCTATTCAATTAAAAAAGAAATTAGTCGTAGAGAACAAAAGATAGTTTCGCATGCATCCGGTGAAAGTAGTAAGAACAAATGTGAAAAAGTCGCTAAAAGCATAGATAAAGAAGCTGAGGCAGTGCTTTTGACTGATCCAAATTCAATTTCGTGGTTATTAAATTTAAGAAATGAAAACGCTAAGTATACTCCATGTATATTGGGCCGTGCTGTATTGTATAAAAGCGGCAATGTTGACTTGTTTGTTCAAGACAAAGAACATTCAACTATAGAAGCAAATTTGGATAACCATATAAACGTTTTTGATGTCAGTGAGCTAGCAAGTTCGCTGTGCAAGCTAAATTCGATAATGATAGATCCAAGCACAACTCCAATGAGTATTATGACTGTAATACAAAATAAGCAGGTAGTTGAAAGAGAGGATCCTTGCTTGATTCATAAAGCAGTAAAAAATCAAATTGAAATAATTGGGGCTATAAACGCACACATTCGAGATGGAGTAGCAGTTACAAATTTTCTATGTTGGCTTGAAAACAATATTGGCAATGAAGTCACTGAACTTAATGCTGAAGAGAAGCTCTTAGAATACGAAAAAAGCAGGATTTGTTTAAACAGCCAAGTTTTCCAACAATTTCTGCATTTAATGAAAATGGAGCAATCATTCATTACCGTGCAAGCAGTAAGACGAATAAAGCAATTCAGAGAGATGGACTGTACTTAATTGATTCTGGTGGCCAATATCTTGGTGGCACAACCGATGTAACAAGAACTGTAGCAATTGGCAATCCAACCAGTGAACAGATAGCCCACTATACGATAGTACTCAAAGCTCACATTGCTGTGGCAAATGCCGTCTTTCCTCTTGGCACGTATTCACCTATGGAAATTTGGAATAGATTACATGCACGGTACAGGACATGGAGTGGGAAGTTATCTATCAGTGCACGAAGGGCCACAGGCAATATCAAAAACGCTAACTATGGATTAGCCGAGGAAGAAAGAGTTGGAAATGGAAGGTTTTTTGCGTTGTAAAGAATATGAAATAAGCGTAGAAAAAATGTGAACTAAAAAGTTAATAGGAGATCTATGGCGAGTATGTTCAATTTCTAATCTGTTTTTCAGGTAACCAAAAACCGTTTCAATGATGGGTCTTTTCCTCAGAACAATCTTCTCATTTAGCGAGATTAATGCGTTTTTCATACCTTTTTTTATCTTGGTAACAAGCTTTAAATTTCTATCAAGTAATTGTAGAAATAAATCTTTTTGGATATAACCTTTATCCCCAAGTAATAAACCTACTAG
>NZ_WQMP01000022.1:0-10977 GCF_013366855.1 Wolbachia endosymbiont of Madathamugadia hiepei | reverse complement strand
ATTTGACAAGACTGCTGAGGTTTTTATGGGTTTTTTAAACTTCGTTGATTCTCTCATATGGCTTCTCTAAAATTTTGTTCACAGAGACTAGATTAATGTTGATTCATTAAACGCACTTGGGATGACTCCATTACACTGGGGTGCTCAAAATGGCCATAAAGAAGTAGTAGAAGTTCTACTAAAATACGGGGCAAAGATTAGTACATTAGACAATAGATTGCAGACCCCGTTACGTTGTGCTGCTAGAAAAGGCCATAAAGAAGTAATAAAAGTTCTACTAAAACACAATGCAATGAGCAGAGAAGAGTAGACTCCATTGCACTGCATTGCCCTTTATGGCAACAAAGCAGTAGTAGAAACTCTAATAGAAAGTGGGGCAAATATTGATGCAGTAGACAGAGAAAAGTGGACTCCATTACACTGAGCTGCCCTTCTTGGCAATAAAGAAGCAGTAGAGATCCTAATAAAAAACCTGGAAGATGTCAATATAGTGAGTAGAGCCGGATATACTCCATTACACTGCACTGCTCAAAATGGCCGTAAAGAAATAGCAGAGATCCTAATAAAAAAGCTGGCAAATGTCAATGTAATAAGTGAAAATGGATATACTCCATTACACTGCGCTGCTCAAAATGGTCATAAAGAATTAGCAGAGGTCCTAATAAGTAACGGCGCAAATGTTAATGCAGTGAATAAAAACAGACATACTCCATTATACTGGGCTGCTAAAAATGGCCATACAAAAGTAGCGAAAGCTTTAATCGATACAGGAGCAAATCCTTTATTGGGACGTAGAGATGTTAGACTTTTAAAGCTCTTAATCACATTAACCAAAAATGATGGTTTAAAACATCTGGGAAAAATAGAAGAATCACAACAGGAAAAAGAGCCAGTAGATGATGAGTATGAATTGCTTAAATATTCATCACTGCTGCGTGAAGATCGCTCTTTAATTGATGTTGTTGAAAAAGATACATTTGATAATTTAATATGTACATGGTTTGCTGACGTATCTAATCTAACACCAAATCAAAGGAAGTTGAATAAAGAGCTGTTATGTATTCTTAAAGGCTTCCTATTTTGTAGCAGTAAAAGTTATTATGATTATGTTATAAAGCTTAAAGATTTTCTACAAAAGAATGAAAATAATAAAGAAGATCTGAGGACCATTGTTAATCTTGAAAGGGGAGAATCCAAGTTAACATTATTGCATGCGTTATCAAGTATAAATGATCTTGCAATAGAAGGATTTATAGATTTACTCTTAGAAGGGGGAGCTGAGCTTAATGCAAAGGACGATAGAGGAAGAACACCATTGCATTATGCTGCTTGTTCCAGTTTCAGTAATATAAATTTCCTCCTAAAGAAAGGAGCTCTCAGTATATCTGATGAACAAGGGAAAACCCCACTAGATATTGCAATTGACAATCACAATTATCATCTTGAAGATTGCTTTTTAACTGATGAGCAAAAGAATTTGAAAGAAGAATTATACAGTGCCTTGGTAAGTAATTCTCAATCCCAATTAGAAAAGTTGTTGAATGAACCCAAGAATACTCAAAATTTAAAAAAGATCTTAAACCTCCATGATTACAAAGGAAGGTCAAAAATTCTTCAAATTGCTAGAAATGTCCTACACAACAAAGAGGATTTGCGTAAAGAAGTAGAAAGACTGTTATTAGGAGCGGGAGCGATTGATTATGAAGGATTTTAGATAAGAAAGAGCATTTGTCCAAATCTGGAACTCTATGGGATAATTTAATACTAAACCAGGGGAAATTATTGAAGTTTTTCCTAGATAAAGTAGGTGAAGCCCAAGACATGAATGAACTGAAACAGATTGTGATCAAAGCTATAGAGTCTGGAGTAAGGTTTAATTTTCCCCATCAAGGAAAACTATATGGAAAGGCGTATGAAAGTAAGTATAGTTTTACGGATTATGTGATAAAAAAAATAAAAGACATTAGTGAATCAAAAAAAGATCCCAAAGTTGCTAGTGATATAGTATGTGAATTGGTATCAAGAGGGGCGGTGTTATACAATATAGATAGTACATTTGTGATCGATACACTGGAATCAGAATTTAAGGATCACAAAACTAAGATGAAAGAAGCCTATGAAGATTATGTTAATTGTACTCTACAATTCATGGAAGTTGCTAAAAGTGCAACAAGCGGTAAGATAAAAAATGCAAAACTTGATAACTCTACTCCCTATTTAGAATATTCAGAAGACAGCACAATAAATGTTGCAAAAATTACAGATGGAGCAAGGGATCTAGGACTAACTCAGGGAGAAGCAGGGTATGGAAGGGATGTAATAAAGATTGGAAAAAGTGAAGTAGAAATTATCACTGAAAATGACATAAGGAATTACACTGACCTTGCAAATGGTAGCGATATAGTATTAACTTTCTTCACCAGTCAGGGAAAATTAGAAGTTAGATTATATCCTGATGAGCAAGATCAAAACCTAATAAGGGTAGAAGGGAATAAAGAGATGTTGAAGAAATTAGAAGATTGTGGAGAAGAAGTAGGAAAAAATTGCCGATTGGGAAGGTTATCGGTTAAAGAAGCCATAGAGCGAAAATGTTTTACCAGATCTGGAGGATTGGTGCGTTCTGAGGCAATGAGCCCATCTAAAAAAGTTTTAGAAAAGGCCGAAGCGGCAATGGAAGGGGTAAAGCCTGGTGATATAGTGAACTCTGCATTAGGCAATACATCTTCTATAGAAGTGGTTAAATTGAAAAGTGAAGAAAATGCTCAAAATCCCACGTTGATATCAGTTTAGCAGCTTAGGGAACTTCCTAAAGAAATTATCTTATTGCTTCTCAAATAGCCTTAAGATCCTGCAGGCCAGTTGCTTGTTGTATTACATCAATTGGAACACCTACCTCAAGTAAATTCTTTGCCACTTCTGTTTCCCCTATTTTTTGACCCTTTTCTTTATCGATCTGTATTTTTTTAGATACTGACATAATCAATGAATAAAATTTATCACGTGTTTCTTCATCCTCAATTTTGTTGTACTCTCTCACTAAATCTAGTAATCCATTTTCTCCTAAATATTTACTACCGCTTTTTTAGTAGTCTTGGCATAAAACCATCCATTTTGGCGGAAGTCAAGAGATTTTTAAAATATTTATTTGTTGTTAATAATGGTGAGGATATTAATATATCGGCTTCGAAAGCGCAATCGGTGGTTGAAGAGTAGTTGGACTAAGGAGAGATTTTTTCATCGAGTTGTTCTAAATTTTCTACTTTTTCGAACTTAGTGTTCGGCTTGTCTAGTAAAACTAATCACTCAATCTTTCACTTAAAATTAAATTTATAACACCAGTTTTCCTTTTATGGTTTTATTAAGAACCTGTTTAAAATCTCGAAGAGATGAGGTAAAATAGGCATAGATTAATAATGAGGTTATCTATGCAGAAAAGTTATCCAAGCGATGTAAGTAGAGAGCAGTTTGAAAAAATCAGGCCAATTTTGGAGAGTAGTAAGCAGAAAACAAAACCAAGAAAACTTGATTTGTATGACGTATTTTGTGGGGTGTTGTACGTCTTAAAAAGTGGTTGTCAGTAGAGGATGTTACCAAAGGGTTTTCCAAGATGGGAAAGCATATATTACTATTTTCGAGTGTGGAGTAAAAAGAATGGAAAAGAGCCAAGCTTATTGGAATTAGTCTTAAAAAAAATTAGTTGGAGAGGTCCGTATTAGCAATGGTCGGAGAGAGAAAACCAGTTTCTGTATAGTTGATTCTCAAAGCGTTAAAAACCTGCTGAAAAAAAAGGCTATGATGCAGGTAAAAAGATTTCTGGTATAAAGCGCCATATTGCAGTTGATACACAAGGTTTGCCACATGCAATTTATGTAACAACGGCAGAAGCAACTGACCGTAGCAGTGCTGTGAAAATGGTAGAAAATGCTAAAGCAAACCTCTCTGAAGTTAAAAACGTACTGGTTGATGCCGGCTACACAGGGGGGAACTTTGCAACACAAATAAAAGCTATCATTAGTGCGACTGTTGAAGTAATAAAGCGAAGTGAATTACACACTTTCGTCGTATTGCCAAAAAGATGGGCTGTTGAACGCTCTTTTGCTTGGTTAGAAAAGTGCAGGCGATTGTGGAAAAATTGCGAGCAGAAGCTCAACACTAGCTTACAGATGATAGTCCTCTCCTTCATTGCTCTCCTGTTACGAAGATTTTAAACAGGTTCTTAGGAGAAACACAGGTGAGCACTGCAAAATGCTTGACGCTGGAATCTAATGTCACTTTATGATGGTGTCTCCAAGTAGCCCTTTTCCTGTCCTTCCAGTGCCCCTTTTTTGTCCTCCAAGAACTCTTTTTTGTCGTTCCAGTGCCTCCTTCTTTTTCATTCCAGTGCTTGATACTGGAATCCAGTTTTCCATAAAAACGGCGCATTTTAACATAACTTTTATACTCACTAACCTGATAAAATTCCTAGATGCCAGCGTCACGCGCTGGAATGCCCCCCTCCTACCCAATTCATGAATTACAATTAGCAATAAATATTTAAGAAATTTATCAAATGAAAAAAAAGCAAAAGAAGCCCTGGCCAATATCTATTTTAATAACTTGGCGTTAATGCTCTATACACTTGACAAGTAGCTGACCTTGGGGTTGTAAATACCCATAATTTATGATAAGGGAAATGTCGAAACTTGTTAAGCAATTTTTTTGTGAAAAAAATGAGATTAGTTAAGATTTTAACTAATTTAAAAAAAAGACAAAAGAAACCCCGCAACTTGAGTTGTTTACTGTTCTCTCAAAAACTTGGCGTCCGATTCTCTCTTACACCGCTTAATAAGCGAGGCTCAGCTAATGTAGACAAAAAATTATAAAGATATGCAGTGTCCATGCTGTAAAAATTAAACATAACACGCCTTGTTTTATACTGTGCTTTTGTCACTTAATACAAGATTAAAGATAAATTTTAGGCTTAAAACACCCACAATTCTATTGTAAGAGGACTGGCAAAAGTTGTCAAGTAGTTTTTTTGTTTCTGTGAGTTACCAAATCACAATGTTCATACATTTAGGCTCTACAACCACTTAACAAGAGGCGGCATTGACATCATAATTGCATCTGGATTACCACCCGTCATTAAACCAAATCTTGTACCACGGTCATATAGCAGGTTGAATTCTACGTACCTGCCACGCTTTATTAATTGAGCCTCTCGCTGCTTTTTCGTCCAAGGCTTTTGCATATGTTGACGTATTATATGCAAATAGATTTCCAAAAAGGTTTTGCCTACTGCTTTTGTAAATTTGAGGTCACTTTCCCAGTTGCCAGAATTCAGATTATCATAGAAAATTCCACCAATTCCACGTGGTTCTTTCCTGTGCTGCAAGAAAAAGTAGCTGTCACATTGCTCCTTAAATTTTGGATAATACTCAGTATCAAATTCATCACATGTTGCTTTGATTGATTCATGAATATACCTACAATCTTCCTCATTTTTATATATTGGAGTAAAGTCCATTCCTCCACCGAACCATTGTTTCGATGTATACATCAGCCTTGTGTTCATATGTGCTGCAGGAATCAGAGGAGATTGCATGTGAGACACTAAAGATATGCCACTAGCCCAAAATTCCCCATCGCTCTCGCTTGCACCAGGGATTTCATTTATAATTGAATCTGCGAACTTTCCATGTACTTTTGAAACATTTACCCCTACTTTTTCAAAAACATTACCATAAATAATTGTAGATTCGCCACCTCCACCACCTGGACGATCCCATTTTCTTTTTTCAATCTTTGGATCTGTAGATGAATGTTCTTCAATTGACAAAAAAGACTCTACAATTTTATTTCTCAGTGCACAGAACCATTCAAAAGCTTGCATTTTTTGTTCGTTCATAATGTCTTGTCAACAGTACTAATATTCGAGAGACTTAAGTGGTAATTACTTATCAAAGATGTTAATAATTCGATAATAATTAAATAAATATAATAAAACATTTTTATATGCACAATGAGTAAAAGATACATAGACAGCAAGAAAGAGAACAGAGTTGACTTCATATTGAGAAATCATGGAATGTCAATTATCGCTATGGCAGTCATTATGTTTTTACCTCCAGTAGTAATATCAACACTCTACTTTTTTGATATATATGACCAGCATACTAATATAGAGATTAACCTGCTAGTTAGCACTTTAATGACTCTATTTATAGTATACCATGTAAAACGCTATAGATACTTACTTAATATCGTAGAATTTCAAAATGCAATATTTGCAAATGCACTAAATCACAATACAGAATTTTGTCTTATTTTACACAGAGATGAGGGTATTGTTTATGCTGACGCAAGGTTCTACGAAAGATTCAAAGATCACATAGATAATGACGTTACATTAGACAAGATTCTTGAAATAGGGAATATTTCAGAAAAAGACAAAAAGGCGCTATACCATGCACTGAAAAATAACTCTTCTGTACAGGTACACATTGCCTTAAACAAGAAAGATAAAATATCTAATTTTCTTTTGCTTTTTGAACCAGTACCAGATAATCCCCAAGTTGTTATAAGTAGTAACAAGGCTCTAAATTTATCACTAGCACCAATAGCAAGACCACATGAGTATTTTGTGTTAAAAGCAACACAGATGAACAAAGAGCAGGTATACGAAGAATTAATAGAAAAGCATAATATAGGAACTTACATTGCAAATGCTAAAGGGATGATTTTATCTGTCAATCAAAGGTTTTTAGACATATTTGAACTGAAAAAACTTGAAAGAGGCAATTCAATCAATGACTTTGTATTTCAATCCAAGTATAATAATACAGCAGCTGATAATGAGGTTTTGTTTTGTACCGTAAGTGGTATTCCATTTAAGGCTTATATGAGTGCTGCTATGTTTTGTGATAAACACCATCATAACTATATATATGGCTTTATTACGCCAGTTGAATCAAACGTTATTGATTATCAATTACACCCATGTTTTACAAATTCATCGATCCCTATTGCACAGTGCGATGTAAACGGCAACTTTATAAAAAAAAATACAGCGCTAATAAAGCTTGCAGGACCAGATAACAATTCGATCTTTACACTGATATCAGACGACTATCATATGAAAATACGTGAGTATTTTTCTAGTAATAGAATAAATAACGCATCCTTTGATGTGCAGCTCAGCAACAACGATAATACGAAGGTATATTTCAATAAGTTTCTTCATAATAGAACGATGTTCATACTCTGCTATTTTGTCGATAACACTGAGCATAAAAATCTGGAGATAAAACTTGAGCATTATCAAAAAATGCAAGCTATAGGACAGCTCGCAGGTGGTATTGCGCATGATTTTAACAATATACTAACCGGAATAATAGGATTTTGTGATTTGCTTTTGCTTCAGCACTCAGCTAGTGATCCATCCTTTGGAAATGTAATACAAATACAGCAAAATGCTAAACGTGGATCAAATTTAGTTAAGCAGTTGCTTGCTTTCTCAAGAAGGCAGACAATGCAACCAAAAATTATTGATGTAAACAGTGTGATAACTAATCTTTATGAAATGATAAAGAGATTAATAGGCGAGAATATAAAATTCACTGCTTATTACGGTAGGGATTTAGGTATGGTGAGAGCTGATCAAGGACAATTAGAGCAAGTTATACTTAACTTAGTAATAAATGCCAGTGCTGCCATGGAAAAGGGTGGAGAACTAACCATACGAACTTTTAATAAAAAGATCAATTCATTAAATTCTACACCTAAGAATATGTTTTCTCCAGACAAAGAAGCGATTGAACATGGAAATTATGTTGTAATTGAAGTAATCGATACAGGATGTGGAATGACGCATGATACAATTCAAAAAGTATTTGACCCATTCTTTTCTACTAAAGATATTACCTCTGGTACAGGTCTTGGTCTTTCCACTGTATATGGTATTATAAAACAAACTGAAGGGTATATCTATGTTGCTAGTGAGATAAATCACGGGACTAAATTTAGCATATTTTTGCCTATGGTTTACATATCAGATGAAAACCATAGAGAGGAAAGCAGCGAAGAAATAGAGAAACCAGTAGTAAATGAAGTTAGAAGCAATGGTACAATCTTATTGATCGAAGATGAAGATTCAGTAAGAGAATTCACTACTAAAGCATTACAAAGAAAAGGGTTTGATGTAATAGAAGCTAGCACAGGCAACAAGGCATTAGAAATGATAAGCGAAAAAAGTTTACACATAGATCTAATAGTCACTGATGTGATTATGCCAGAAGTTAGCGGACCAGAGATAATCAAAGAAGCTCTAGTTCACAGACCAGGTATCAATGTCATTTTTATTTCTGGATATGCGGAAGATGCGTTTTTGAAGAACGACACCATTAATGTGGAAGATTTCCACTTTTTACCAAAGCCATTCACCCTAAATGAATTGGGAAACAAAGTGCAAAGTGTACTACACAAAGCAAAAAAAACAGTTTAATTTTAGGCAACAAAAAAATTTTCTAATGCAAAAATTTCCAGCATATATACAATAGAGTTATTTTATACATAAGATAAAAGGCGTGAGCAAGGTTATTGCAATAGTAAACCAAAAGGGTGGAGTTGGTAAAACTACAACTAGTATAAACCTATCGACAGCCTTTGCTGCTGTAGGAAAAAGTACTTTACTAGTAGATCTTGACCCTCAAGGAAATGCTAGCACCGGGCTTGGAATTTCTTATCGTAGCAGGGAAGAAAAAAATATATATAAAATATTACTAAGTAGCGAGAATAAACTGATAGGATCAGCAATTTTCGATATAAAGGAAATTCCAAATTTGTCGCTAATTTCATCAGTGGTTGATTTATCAGCTGCAGAAATCGAATTATCACAGCTTGAACGAGGAAAATTTGTTTTAAAAAGCGCATTAGAAAAAATACGCGACAATTATGAGTATATAATTATCGATTGTCCTCCATCACTTGGTTTGCTTACCATTAATGCCTTGACCGCTGCTGATTCTATTATTGTTCCTCTTCAATGTGAATTTTTTGCTCTGGAGGGACTGAGTCATCTAGTTAAAACTGTAGAGCTAATAAAAAGAAATAACTTAAACCCTTGCCTGGTAATAGAAGGGATATTGCTCACAATGTATGATAAGCGCAACAAGCTTAGCGAACAGATCAAAAATGACATTTGTCAGTATTTAAATGACAAAGTGTATAAAACTATTATTCCACTATATGAGACCATCATTCCGCGTAATGTGAGATTATCGGAAGCACCTTCCCATGGGAAACCCGCTATTGTATACGATCTTAAATGCCCTGGCGCACAAGCATATATAAGCCTAGCAAAGGAGATTTTGAAAAAGCATGCAAGCTGCTGCCAAGAGAAGAAGCTGGTGAGCGAGGGCATAGTATGAAAGATGATAGGCGCCTGGGCAGAGGTCTTGCTGGTCTTATAGGTGATAATTATGATAATAAAAAAGATCGGCAAGAGTATTTACCTATTTCACTACTGCACCCAAGCAAATTCCAGCCACGAAAGCACTTTGATGAAGAGTCGTTGAAAGAACTGGCAAGTTCCATAGAGAAAAATGGTATTATACAGCCTATCGTAGTGCGCAAAGATTCAAATAATGACGGTTATGAAATAATAGCTGGGGAACGTCGTTGGCGAGCAAGCAAGATTGCAAACCTCGATAGTGTGTCAGTCATTGTAAAAGATTTGAGCGACAAGGAATGCTTGAAATTATCTATCATTGAGAACATACAAAGGCAAGATATAAATCCAATAGAGGAAGGTGAAGCATACAAAAAACTGATAGATGAGTTCTCTTATACACATGAAGAACTAGCCTCAACTGTAGGCAAAAGCCGCAGTCACATAACCAATATGATTCGGATGTTGTCGCTTCCTGGCAGTGTGAAAACGATGATCAATGAAAAAAAATTGTCTATGGGCCATGCAAGAGCGTTGATTAATGTTGAAAACGCAGAAAGCATTACAGAGAAGATAATTTCCCAAGGCTTGAACGTTAGACAAACTGAAAAGTTGATAAAAGACTTACATCAAAGTAGTGATAAAAAAGAACAAAAATATACTCAAAATCAGGATATAGCAGCAATAGAGGGCACTATATCTTCTCAACTTGGCTTAAAGATCAAAATTAATGACAACAATTCCAAGGGTAAAGTTATGATACGGTATAATAACCCAAACGAATTGGATTTAATATTAAAGATTTTGAATAGAAAGCTTGAGAGCTGCCAGTAGAGTGAAAAGATAATCAACTGTTGGCGTCATCCAATAGAGACAAAAAAACTACTTGACAAGTTCCCCCACCCCCCTATAATGATACTGAAGCTATTTATTTATCTTCGCAATTTGTGCAGGTTAATGACAAAAAACTTAGGGTATTTGGCGTCTCATGTTTAAATTTTTGCACTATGTGAACCTCACGTCTTTTTAAAACTTCTGGTTTTCAAGCTGAAACGCGCTTATAAGTCGTTTAAGACAGTATAGAACGTCAAATAGACAAGCGAGAATTTGAATACTAGCTGCTCTGGGTTTCTTTTGCCTTTTTTCCACTCAGTAAATTTCTTAACGTTTACAGTTTGGGTTATTTGCATTTAAAAGTAGCTGAATCGTAGCGTTGAGAGTAAAAACGCCGATATTTGAGGTACATATAAATAATTAGCCATCGACTAGGGATTCTTTTGCTTTTTTTTATTTAGTGAATTTCTTAAATATTTATTGCTAAAGTAACATCCCAGTTGGCTTTGTTGCGTAGCTAGCTATGCAACAAAGTCCATTGGGATTCATGCTTCTTTTTCTCTTGAATTCCAGCGTTACACGCTGGAACGACACCAAAAACGCTAACTATGGGTTAGCTGATAAGGAAAGAGCTGGAAATAGAGGGCTTTTTGGGTTGCATGGAATATGAAATAAGCGTAGAAAAAATGTGAACTAAAAAGTTAATAGGAGATCTA
>NZ_WQMP01000021.1:0-10989 GCF_013366855.1 Wolbachia endosymbiont of Madathamugadia hiepei | reverse complement strand
GATTGAATGCTTCTTTGGAAAAATCAAGAACTTTAGAGGTGTTTTTTCTCGATTTGACAAGACTGCTGAGGTTTTTATGGGTTTTTTAAACCTCGTTAGTTCTCTCATATGGCTTCTCTAAAATTTTGTTCACAGAGACTAGAACAAGGACTGAGGTTAAATTTAAGCTGCGGAGACGAGGATAAAACTGTAACAAATTTCATATTTGTGAAAGTATTAGATGCTCTCAGTGTAATATCCTGTTGCCCTACAGTGAGTAGACAATATGGATTTTCTTACACTTTTGATGATCAAGACAGTGATGACGAAAATGAATTATCTGAAAAAAGTTTAAACATCATAAAACATATCACTAGTAAGTTAGTGTTGCGAGGTGGAAAAATAAGATACGATTTCTACCATGGTAATGGTACGATAGAACAAGTAACTAGTAACTTTGAGGGCGATCTTAATAGACAATATAAGGAAGTTGAAGGTAAGCTCAAAAATGTAGCATATGAAAGTATTTTAAACAAAAGTGAGCACACTCAAGAAGATGGACTGGAAGTGAACATAATAGATAATGGGTATTTTTATATTAAATGTGCACAAGATAGTATTGTTGAACCTGCGCAAATCACAAATAATCAAGAAATAAAAGACCCAGAGTTAAGAGTTTGTATATTACAGATCGGAGAAAGTGCGGTAAAAATTGAAAAAGTCGAAGGAGGGAAAAGAAACTATGCAGATATCTCAGGTAGCATTGAAATGTCTTTCTAGAGCAGGAAAGATCGGTATTTGTTTACATTGTAGTGAGGAAAATAGTAATGAAATAAAAGTGAAGTTTACTGATGAGGAAAGCAAAGCAAGGTTTGAAGAGTTAGGAAATGAGGAGAAAAAAAGTTTAGGGCCAAACTGTTTTTTAGGAGGAAAAGTCGTTGCAGAAGTTATAGGTAAGAGTTTCGAAAGGAATAGTAGTATATCTACAAATGAGGTTATTAAGCAACCGTGTGTTCCATACACTTCCATGCAAATTTCTCAGCCACCGCAAAAGGAAGTAAGAATAGCTTCGAGGGGTTAAAATTTGGTATACTTTCAGAATAAGGCTGTAAAAAGTTAATTATAAATATTCACATAGTCAGGTTGAGAAGCACATTTGTATAAACATTATGATTTGTAGGTAATTTTCGTAGCAGACGGTATCATCCAAGTAGCTCCTCCTTCCGTCATTCCGACCCCTGTGATGTCATCCAAGTACTCCTTTTCTTGTCATTCCAGTACTTGATACTGGGATCCAGGATACCATTTTAGTCATAAATATCTAAAAAATTTACCAAGCGAGGAAAAAAAGCAAAAGAAACCCTGGTCAATATCTGTTCAAAAATATTGGCATCTTTTTAGTCTTAAACGCTGCAATTTAGCTGCTTTTAAACCGCAACTAACCTTAGCTTAATGCTTAAGAAATTTACTAAGCAGAAAAAAAGACAAAAGAAATCCCGTGGTAGAAGTTGCTCACTCTCTAATCCTGCAAATTGGCGTACTATACTGTCTTGAACGACTTATAAGCGCGTTTCAGCTTGTATAGGGAAAAACCTAGAAGTCTAGGTAAAATTAATAAAGACATAAGGTGCACATAGTGCAAAAAATTAAACATAAGACGCTAACCGTGATACTTTTGTCGTTTAATCTGCACAGATTGAAGCTAAATGAATAGCTTCAATGTCATTATAAGGGGGTTGGTGAGATTTGTCAAGCAGTTTTTTTGTTTCATTTAAATTGATTGCAACCTCCTTATACACTCATCCTTACCAAGGATTACCATTATATCGATAATTCCAGGTGCATCCATTATCCCAGTTATTGGGGCCCGTAATGAGTGGTAAACATCGCTTATTTTCACACTATGCAATTTTGAAAATTCCTTGATCTGAGAGGACAAAAAGCTCTTATTCCAGCTTTCATCACCGATATTTGAGAGAAATGACGCAAGTAACTTGATTATATTGAGGTTAGATTTGACAATTCGCTCAGCTTCTTCACTTAAATCAAGTGGCGGATCTTTGACGTAAAACTGCGCTAAATCGAGCAGTTCGGTTAGGTAGTTTGCTCTTTTTTTTAGCTCTGTTAGTCCCTGCAGTAAATAGCTCTTTTTCTTCTCAGCTAGAGTACTTTTCCCAAGCATTAGAGGCAGAATATTTTCATTGCTCATGTTGTTGATATAATGGTTATTCAAATGCTCCAATTTTTTAAAATCAAGCCGTGCAGGCGAACGACCGGTGTTTTCTAAATTAAACCACTCCATCGCTTGCTCATCGCTAATGATCTCATCATTGCCGTGACTCCAGCCAAGTCTGAGCAGGTAGTTACGCATCGCCTGAGGCAATATTCCCATCTTCTCGTAATCACAAACACTTGCAGCACCGTGCCTTTTGGACAGCTTATTCCCATCCTCTCCATGGATAAGCGGTACATGCGCAAAACGTGGAATATCAAAATCAAGAGCCTGGTATATTAGTAATTGCTTAAAAGTATTAGTGAGATGGTCAGAACCACGTATTATATCAGTTATTCCGGCATCATGATCGTCAACCACTACCGCAAAAATATATGTTGGAGTGTTGTCAGAACGTAAGATCACTATATCATCAAGCTGCTCGCTGTTTACTTTAATTTGGCCGTATATTTTATCATCAACAACAATATCTTGCGAGTCTGGCACTCTAAAGCGGACAACAGGTTTCACGCCCGGTGTTGCATTAGTACACTTATGCTTGTATATCCTTCCTTCTTCTCTCGCTTTTACCTTCTTTGCTGCAACTTCATCCTCAGAGCAATAACAGTGATATGCTTTGCCTTTCTGAGCAAGGAGATTTGCAACTTCAACGTGCCGCTCTGTTCTTTTTGATTGGTATATTATTTCTCCATCATAGCTTACACCAAGCCATTTTAGCCCATCTATTATCGCATCGATTGCCTCCTGTGTTGAACGCTTTTTGTCAGTGTCTTCAATCCTCAGCAAAAATTTTCCGCGATGATGCTTTGCATAGAGCCAATTAAATAAAGCAGTACGAGCCCCACCAATATGCAAAAACCCCGTTGGCGATGGAGCAAATCTAGTGACTACACCTGACATATTCGTTTGTTACAGTAATGTAAACGATGATAGCTAAAATTTATGCTTGCAACAATGTGGAATTACTCTAAATTACTGGTTGTATGAGGATAAAATTATGTTTACTTTTCATAATTTATATTATATAATTTAAAGCTGGTTAAATATAGAGGGGTATGTTATGGGTAAAGATATAGCAGAATTGCTCTCAAATAATAAGGGTAGTATCAATTGGCGTTATACTGGTCCATTTTATAAAACAAAACAAATAATGCGGATGGATAATCTCTTGCATTTAGCTGCAAGAACAGGAAACGTTGAAAAATTTTTATTTATTTTCAAGAAAAGTGTTAAACATAATGTCCGTTTGTTGGAATACAATGAGGAAATTCATGAAAATCCATTTCATATAGCAGCAAGGATGGGGATACTGCTGAAAGTAGTAAGAGGAATATTTGAGCATTTGGATTCGGGAAAAGTAACAAAAGAAAAATCAGAAAGTGTCAAAAGTTACGTCAGAAATGCCTTAGGTAACAGATGTGCGTTAAATATTCACAAAATGACTCCTCTTGATATGGTCAGTAAGGAAGTCAAGAAGGAAGTAAGAGAAACTGCAGGTATAAAAGGAAGTCTTATATGTAATAAGAAATTCCACCTATGTTTATATATAGTAGGAGCTATAGCATGTGTTGCTGCTTTGTGTCTTTCTCTATATTTTCTGTATTTGTGTTCTCAAAATCTTGCGTTGGCTTCAATGGCCACAATAGCTTCTGGTGGATTTGGATATCTGTCAGGCAAAGCATGTGGTGAAATATATGACTTGAATAGTGTAAGCACTCCAATGGAGGTTGGTTGGTAATGAAAGCCTTTTCAACAATAAGGAGCCAACAGCTATTGTTTAACGGAGATAGAAATCACTTGCAGGCAACGATATAGAAATGTACTTTCTTAAGAGTGATTCTTAAGAAAGTATACTTACACAATGACAGAAAAGAAGTACAGTAAGATTTTAATAGCAAACAGAGGGGAAATTGTCTGCAGGATCATCAGGACTGCTCGCAGAATGGGCATATTTTGCGTGAGCGTATATTCGGATGCAGATATAAATTCTGTACATGTAAGACAAGCGGATGAGTCAAGGCACATTGGCCCTTCACCTGCTTATCTCGGTTACTTAAACATCGAAAAAATATGCGAAGTAACAGTTGAAACCGGTGCACAGGCAGTTCATCCTGGTTATGGCTTTTTAGCAGAAAATCCAGATTTTCCACGTGCTCTGCAAAAATACGATATAGATTTCATCGGCCCAAGTGTAGAAACAATAAAAGTTACGGCAAATAAGATAACAGCAAAGGAATCCGCAAGAAAAGCTGGAGTGAATGTAGTGCCAGGATACATGGGCAAGATCAACGATGCTGCTCATGCAGCCAGTGTTGCTGAGGAGATTGGTTTTCCCGTTATGCTGAAAGCTGCATCAGGCGGTGGTGGTAAAGGCATGCGAATCGTAAACTCCAAAAAGGAAATTGAACTAGCATTTACATCAGCAACAAACGAAGCAGAGAAGAGTTTTAAGGATGGCAGTATCTTTATAGAAAAATATATAGAGTTACCGCGGCACATCGAAATACAAATCATAGCAGATAAATATGGCAATGTAGTGTGTCTTGGAGAGAGGGAATGTTCAGTACAAAGAAGTAATCAGAAGATAATAGAAGAAACGCCAAGCCCGTTTATCAGTGAGAAGATAAGACAAGAAATGTATGCCCAATGTGTTTCTTTGGCAAAGCAAGTTGGCTATTTTTCAGCAGGCACTGTTGAGTTTGTTGTAGATCAGAGCCAGAACTTCTATTTTCTTGAGGTAAATACGAGATTGCAAGTTGAGCATCCGGTAACAGAATTTATAACTGGAATAGACATAGTAGAAGAAATGATCAGAACTTCCTGTGGAGAAAAATTAAGATTCAGTCAGAATGATATTAAACTTACCGGTTCTGCAATAGAAAGCAGAATTTGTGCTGAAGATCCATCAAAGAAATTTTTTCCTTCCAGCGGAAGAATAAAATACTACGACAAACCAGATGAAAATGATTATGTAAGAATAGATGATGGAGTTGCTGCAGGTTCAGAAATCAGCATGTTTTACGATTCGATGATTGCAAAAGTGGTGACATATGGAAAAGATAGAATAGAGGCAATCAGCAGAATGCAAAAAGCTTTATCTGAATGTTATATAGGGGGAGTGACAAACAATATAGAATTTCTAGAATCCATCTTTCATCATCCAAATTTTATTGCAGCAAAACTCCACACGAGATTCATTCCAGACCATTATCCAAGTGGGTTTTGCGGTGATTTTATTACAGAAGAGTATATTAAAATATTTATTTTCGCCACGTTATATGTTCATTTGGGAAATGAGAAGAGGTATTACAATAAATCAATAGATGAAGCGCTTGTAGTGAAAATAAATGACAATGAG
Organism: Wolbachia endosymbiont of Madathamugadia hiepei; assembly: GCF_013366855.1. Classification (NCBI taxonomy): domain Bacteria; kingdom Pseudomonadati; phylum Pseudomonadota; class Alphaproteobacteria; order Rickettsiales; family Anaplasmataceae; genus Wolbachia; species Wolbachia endosymbiont of Madathamugadia hiepei. Next base: position 5,419 of record NZ_WQMP01000021.1, on the reverse strand, counting down.
TATCCTGTAAACGCAAAGTATCAAGATAATACATTAACAACAATATACAATCATAATGCATATTCTATAAGTGGTAAGTGGAAATCGAGTTACAGGTTGCTATGTATCACAACTAACAATGATAACGATATAACACTTAAAGTAGAAAGACAAGGCAGTAAACACTTTATAAAACATGCTGGGATGCAAGCTGAGTGCTGTGTATTTAAACTTCATGTAGCTAAGCTAAGTGAGTTAATGCTAAATAACGAAACAGAGGGGATCTCAGTAGATGCCGTAAAATCTCCAATATCTGGTTTATTAGTTAAATTACACGTAAATGTTGGAGATCAGGTAGAGGTAGGGCAATCTTTATTTGTTGTAGAAGCGATGAAAATGGAAAATATCATATGCGCTGAATCAGAAATGGTAATAAAAAATATTCCCGTTCAAGAAGGAAAAAATATACAGGCTGGTGATGTGGTATTAGCTTTGGATACAGCTCTTTCTTAAATAACATAAGAAATATAAACCTGATCCAAATAAGATGAATGAAAACACTTGGTGAGCTATAGCAATGGCTATTGGTATGTGCAGCAATAAAGTAATGACTCCTAAAATTACTTGAGTTAGGACAGAGAACAGCATGACATATACCGGTTTTACACCGGCATTTTTTATTGTGAGTATTACTGTCAGAACTAATATCAGCAATGCCAGTACTCGGTGTATAAATTGCACTGTTGCTCTGTTCTCAAAGATATTTAGCCATGTAGGCTGTAAAAAGAATAAGTCTTCCGGAATGATATATCCGTCCATTAGTGGAAAGGTATTGTAAATTAGACCAGCATTTAATCCCGCAACAAACGCCCCGAAAGTTATTTGTATTACAATTAGAGCTAAGATTGTTCCTGTGTAATGTATAGTGTTGCCGCTAATCTTAAGTTTAGTCTGCTTTGGCCTGATTTGATAATCAAAAAATTGGTACGACAATAATGCAAAAATAGCCAATGCTAGTAGTAGGTGAAGTGCAAGCCTATAGTGGCTAACATGAGGTTCAGCTATCAGACCACTTTTAACCATATACCAACCAGCGAGAGCTTGTAACGTTCCAAATAATAGTGCTATAGATAGCCTTACTACTGCCTTCTTAGTTATTCTTTTTCTAAATATAAAGTATACAAACTGTAGGATGAAAACTAAACCTGTTAGCCTTGCAACCAATCTATGTACATATTCTATTAAATATATAGTGCGAAACTCCCCCATACTCATCCCATAATTAAATGTTTTATATTCAGGCGTAGTCTCATATTTCGATTTTTCTTGTAGCCAGTCTTGCTCACCCAGTGGTGGTAATGCTCCAGTAATGGGTTTCCACTCTGTGATAGACAATCCTGCTTTTGAAAGTCTGGTAAACCCGCCAATTCCTACCATAAGGATTACCATGACAGAGCAAAGGAAGAGCCAAATAACTACGGATTTTGATTGCTTTTGTTCCATAAACCATGCTGAGTTTTGTTCCATCGCTGAGGATGAATGATAAATTCCCACAAGGCGAAAAAAGCTGCAACGCTGTGTAGCAGATTATAGACAGGGAAGAATATTGATACTACATAAAAGTAAAAAGGCATCTTTTGCTGCTTGATCGCTACTGCCAAGAGAATCAGGTTAGTAACGTATACCACTACAAAGTAGGACAAAAACAATTCATTTAAAACTTGAGTGAACATTAATGAAAGCAATAAAAATGGAGTAGTGAAAAATATCAAGGCTGCCGAGCCAACAAAAAGATTCAATAACAGAATTCCTTTGAGTCCATTGTATCTATAAAGTGATCTTATATTTCTTAGATGGACAACATAAGTTTGCATATAACCTTTAATCCAACGCGCTCTTTGCTTAATCCAGGCAAACAAAGTAGTTGGTGATTCTTCCAATGTTTCTGAGTCAATAATCCTAGTTTTATATCCCATGTGTGAAAGTCTCAAACCTAGGTCAGCGTCTTCAGTGACATTATAAGCATCCCAGAGAAGCACTTTCCTTAAAATTTCTACTGAAAAATGATTACTGCTACCACCCAAAGGTATCGGCATATTCATTCTTTGGAATCCAGGCAATAGGTACTGAAACCAGCTTATGTATTCTAAAGAGAAGGATTTCGTCAGAAAATTGTAATTATAATTGTAATAATTTAATCTTGCTTGCACACAGGCTAACTTACCGTCGCCCTTATTAAATTCAACCAATGCTTTTTTTAATTGCAGTGGATCTGGCTTATCATCTGCATCATATATTACTGCATACCTTCCTTTGGCAAAGCTCATGGCATAATTACATGACTTAGCTTTTGTCTTAGGTAGGGAATGAGGCACTTTTATCACTTCAAAATATTGCGGTAAGGTATGTTCTTCTATAGCTGCGAGCATTCCCTGATCATCACTTTCTATCAGAAGCTTCACATCTAATTTTGATTTTGGGTAATCCAAACTTTCAATGCTTTTAATCAATTGCTTTATCACTGCACCTTCTTTAAAGGCAGGCAATAAAATTGTATATATAGGGAAATCTTCTTCGTTTATCTTATCATAATCTATTTTTCGGTTGTAGGTTTCACATAAGCCAAAAGCTGTAGTTATAAATTTGAACAAATAGCTAGAACATCCAACTATAAATATCAACATCAAAGCAAAGTATGTATACTTCTCTGTTAGTGTTAAAATTGAAGTTATAATAAAGAAAGAAGCAAAAAATATTGAACTTAGTTTAATATTCTTGGCTGAAAAATTAGGACTTTTATGGTATAAATGGTTGCTTGCAAATTCTGAAATACCAAAGTGCGAGTTAAGAAAATCTAAAATCTGTTCACCATCTGCTTCTATTAGTACACAGCCATCACCGTAGTTAGCCTTGATCCAATGGTTGATATCTTGACTCGCATCTTCAACCATAAAAAAAGTAGTATTATTTAATTTTTGCCAAGGAACTATATTAAATTTGTAGTAAAAAAACTTTTCTTGCTCTTTACACAAACTGGAGTCAAGCTTGATTTTTTCTATATCATTAGCTTGAAGTATAGACAGCTGTTGCATTAAATCTAATGCAATTTTTTATTTAAATCACGTGAAAGTGAAGATATGACCTCGCCGCTGCGCTTATCATTCTTGTGTTCCTGTATTATTTTTTTTACAGCGTCAGCGGCTATGCTTGCTGTATTAGCTTGTAAATCTCCAATGGTTTTTTCAACTTGGTCAGTAACTTTCTTCAAATGGGAAAGGGTATTATCATCTAACGTCTGGTCCAGCTGCTGTCTACTGTGTTTAATGATACTATTAGCCTTATCAAGAGCTTCATTCATCATTTTATTAACTTCTGCATCTAATCTTTTGTATTTTTCAGAAGACTCTTTGTAATACTCCAACATATCTCTTCTGAATTTTTCAACCTCTTCATTCGTAAGTTTGCTATTGTTACGCTTATTGTTAAGAACGTTTTTTATCACCTTCTTTAGTAATTTAGATGAAAGGGTAAAACCTACCAAAAAAGCAAGACCGACAATCAGTGACGTAGACATAAAAACCTCTAGAATTCTTTAGATACCAAGCTAGCAACAAACTCCTCTTCAATTTCAGAATTGGTCAATTTACTGTAGTAAATTAAGGCAATACCAGTAGCTATTCGCTTTAGTTCATCAGTGTACTTAGATTTAAACCTTGCTACTTCTTCTTCAACAAATTTGCTCATTTTTTTGTCTTCCTCTTCTAATATATCCTGTACACTTTCTCTCATTTCTTCTACTTGGATAAGTGCATTATCTATAACCTTTTTTGCTTGCGTCCTAGCTTCGTTTAAAGCCGCGTTATATTTAACAGTCTGGTTTTCTATAAGTTTTAGAAGGTGGACGGAACTATTAAAAGAATCCAGTGCCTTCTTACTTCTAGTGTTTATTATTTCATCTAATTTTGGCAAAAATAGGCAACTTACTACAAAAAAAAGTAAAGAGAAAAAAATTAAAAACCAAAAAACCTGAGAAAAGTAAGTTGAAACATCAAGTTGTGGCATATTAAACAACAAATATTAATAGTAGTGCAAGCAGAAATGCAAATAACCCCATTGCTTCAACTAGAGCTGCTCCTGTATAGACATATTTTTTCATTTTATCCTCTGATTCAGGGTTTCTTGCAAGCCCACTTAACATAGTAGAAAATATATTTGCTACGCCAAGGCCCGCACCGAGCATACCAAGCACACTTAAACCAATTGCTATAAACTTTAAAGCTACTAAATCCATATATATTACCTTTAACCATTTCCTTACGATATTAATTATAAAATGTTCTGCAGATAAAGTCAATTATTTTACTGCATCTGATAAATATACACACGTTAAAGAGGTGAATATATAAGCTTGCAAAACTGCAACAAATACTTCAAATCCTATTAATGTGATTATAAATAAAAACGGTATAGGGGTTAAAGTCACGTGCATATCCATGATAAACCCTGCTATTACTTTGATAATTGTATGACCTGCAATCATATTTGCTGCAAGCCTTATTGATAAACTTACAGGCCTTGCCAGGTAAGCAAATAGCTTAATGAAAACCATCATGGGCGCCAGCCATGACGGAGTGCCTTCAGGCAGCAATATGCGTAAAAATTTTACTCCCCTTTCTTTGAATCCAACAACCGTTGTATAAGTAAAAACTACCATCGATAAGGCAAAAGTAACTATCACATGACTTGTAACTGTAAAACTATAAGGAAGAACGCCTACTAAATTACACGACAAAGTGAAAATAAATACTGTAAATATCAATGGAATGTGCTCCAAGCCTTTGCTTCCAGTGTTACTTTCTATTATTGAAATAACAAAATCGTATACACACTCAACTGCAGCCTGCAAATATCCTGGTATTACTGATCCTTTCCTTATTCCTAAGAGCAAGAAGAATATAACTGATATTACCGAAATCATCATAAAAAGAGATGAGTTGGTAAAATTTATATCATGCCCAAATAGTTTGGGTAATTCTACTATTGTATGTATCTTAAACTGTTCTAGCGGATTTAACGCCATATTTCAACCCTATAAACTTAGACTGCAACAGTAAATAAAGTATAAATTTTATAAGGTAAAGTCAAGAGTTAAGATGATATAGGCTCTGTAGCACAGAGCCTTTTTTACTCACTTCACTTTCAAACCACAATTTTTAATACTATCTTTGATAGCCTAAATATCTGTTTCGGTTGCAGCTTGAAACTTCACATTTATAGTAGGGTTATCACTTTCATGATCAAATTCAATTTTGTTGATAGACAAATCTTTTTGAAGGTTATCTTCAACACAGCTAGTCTCTGTGAAAAAAGTTTATCATGAGAAAATAAGGAAAGATGTAGCAAAAACTGGTAGTTTAACTTAGCTACAAATAGAGAAATT